>CAZOHO010000072.1:0-10118 GCA_964579755.1 uncultured Flavobacterium sp. | reverse complement strand
AATCAAAAAGCCATTGGCGGAAAAACAGTTATTGCAACCAAAGCGTAATGATTGAGAACGATTTAGATAAACGATTTGACGAAGCGGTTAATGAGGCTTCAAAAATGACACAGGCCTCTTTGCCTCAAGATGTACAATTGCGCTTGTATGCTTTTTACAAACAGGCTACTTTTGGCTCTGCCCAATACAACCAATCTGAAAATTTTGATTTGCGTAATGCTTTCAAAACCAATGCTTGGATGCAAATCAGCCATATATCCATTGAGGAAGCAAAAGAAAACTATATTGAAATCATCAATTCTTTATTGAAAAAATAAACAAGTCATGAAAAAACACTTTTTTAAAGTAATTTATGTAGCATTCTTTTTTATTTTATTCTCTTGTAACAAGAAAAAACTAACCGAAGTAGTTGAAGTTCCTTTACCAAGTGCCGAAGAAAAAATAACAATGGGCATGCCCGATGATGTTAAGGCTAACGATGGTTCGTTTCAATTAGAAAAATTAGCTTTTGGCTACGATGCTTTAGCGCCAAATCTATCCGCAATTACACTTGAAAATCATTATTCTAAACACTATTTATCTTACACCAATAAGTTGAATGAAGCTATTGCGGGAACTAATTTAGAAAACGGTACTATCGAAGAAGTAGTATCGCAATTAGACACTAGTAACGAAGAACAAAAAAATAACGCAGGTGGTTATTACAATCACTCGCTTTATTTTAAATGTATAGGACCGAAAGCAGGTGGTCAACCGAAGGATTCCTTAGCAACTGCTATTGAAAAAGATTTTGAATCTTTTGATAATTTCACCACTCAATTCAAAGGAGAAGCGACTAAAGTATTTGGTTCAGGTTGGGTTTGGTTAATTGTAGATCGTTCTGGGAAATTGCAAATCACCAGTACTGCCAACCAAGACAATCCTTTGATGAGAAATGCAAAAGTACAAGGAAAACCTATCTTAGCTTTAGATGTTTGGGAACATGCTTATTATTTGGATTACCAATACAAAAGAAAAAACTACATTGATGCTTTCTTTAATGTGATCAACTGGAGAAAAGTCGAAGAAAATTACGAAGAAGCTATTTCAAAATAGCATTCTTTTAATTACTTCAACTGATAAATAAACGATTCCAACGGCTCAATAGCAATTTGTACTTTTCCTTGTCCGTGAACCACTTCTAAAGTCAAACTACTCTTTTGATACAGTTGGTCAACAATTGTATATTTTCCGTCTTTTAAATGCCATTTTTGAATTACATCTTCTGGAATTTTCAATTCAAAATGACTGGTATGTACCGATGAAAAATTAGAAACAACAATTAACTTTTCTGCATTGGACCAACGTACAAACGAATACACTTCAGGATAATACCCCGCTGTAGCATATCGATTTATTCCGTGTATTTCTTGAAATTCTCCCATCAAAGCCGAGCTTTTTAACGTAAAGTTCAATACCCTTTTGTAAAAATCACGTAACGATTTCTCCGAAGACGACAATTGCCCGCCATCAAATTTACCGCCATTCATCCAGCGTTGATGATTTGGAACTCCCACATAATCAAAGATAGAGGTTCTAGAATGGGTTCCAAAACCACCATTTTCATTTCCTGCCTCACCTACTTCTTGTCCAAAATAAATCATTGTTGGCGAAGTACTAATAGTAGCTGAAACCACCATTAATGGCTTTCCTTTTTCTGCTGAACCAGCAAATTCTGGACTTGCTAAACGTTGTTCATCATGATTATCCAAGAAATGCAGCATGTGGTGTTCAATATCAGCCAATCCTTTTTGGATATCGGTAATCGGGTCCGTTTGACTTCTGCCTTGTACAATCTCTTTTAACTTGTCATACAATTCCACTTTGTCATACAAGTAATCCATCTTACCTAAACGAATGTAATTTCTGTATTCTTTTGGATTGTAAACCTCTGCTAATAAAAAAGCATCCGATCTTTTTACTTTAATAGCCGAATTCATGTAGCTCCAAAACTCATAGGGCACCATCTCTGCCATATCGTAACGAAACCCATCAACTCCTTTAGCTAACCAATATTCGGCAATAGCGCGAAATTTTTTCCAAGAACTTGGCACTTCTTTATCTTTCCAAAAATCAAAATGTTCTTGACACGATTTGGTTTCAAATCCAGCTGGAAGTTCAGCAAAATTTTTAGTTCCATCAGGACGAATTCCGTAATTTACTTTTACCGTTTCGTACCAATCGTTTTTGTCTGGCTTAGCCAAACGCGAACCATTTCCAGTCCATTTTGCAGGGAATTCTTCAAATTTACCATCAATCAACGGATTCACTTCTCCATTCAAAGGAGTAATACCATCTGGTAATTCGAAACGAGTATTCGGGATGTAATAGAAATTATTGTCCTTATGGTATTCTACAGTAACATCATCATCTGCACCAAAATCTCTAACCCCTTTGGGATTATTCTTTCCTTCGTATTTTCGGGCCACGTGATTAGGAACAATATCTATTATCAACTTCAATCCCGCTTTATGTGTACGTGCTATTAAGTCTTCAAATTCTTGTAAACGATTGGCTGGATTCACTGCCAAATCTGGATTCACATTGTAATAATCTTTTACGGCATACGGCGAACCCGCTCTCCCTTTTACCACTTCAGGATCATCATTTGAAATACCATATTGAGTATAATCTCGTATAACAGCATGATGGGGAACTCCAGTGTACCAAATATGACTTACCCCTAAATTTTTAATTTCTTGTAACGCTTTGTCAGTAAAATCATTGAACTTCCCTACTCCATTTTCTTCAATCGTACCCCAAGGCTTGTTAGTGGTGTTTGTATTTCCAAATAATCGAGTAAAAACTTGATATACTACTGCTTTATGTGATGGGGTATTTTTCATTTTTTGAGTATTACTTTTATTATGATGAGATTGCGCTCCACTATGCAGAGAAAAAACAAGAGCAGCAATAAAAAAAAATTGTTTCATAGTAGATTTACATTTAAGCGTATTTACAAATATAATTATTTTTAAGACATCGGCAAGGACGACTTTTATAGGAATTAGATAGTTCATTGTTGGTTTATAAATATTTCTTAAATACCCTTGCTCTTCACACAATTTGATTAATTTTATGCCCAAATTATTTAGACTTGAAAAAATTTCAATTTGCACTCTATTTGGCTTTGTTTTTAGTACTTGTACCAAAAGTAATGGGACAAGCACCTAAAAAAATCATGGTAGAACATTCTGATTTTGCCGATGTAAACCAAGTAGAAATTCCTGATGCTTTTTTATTAACAGGAAATGTACGTGTCAACCATGACGGAGTGGTATTAACCTGTAACAAAGCGTATTATTTTCAAAAAGAAAACTACATCAAAGCCTTTGGTAATGTACAGTTAGTGCAAGGTGACACTTTATTCCTGAACAGTAAATATGCCGAATATAGCGGGAATGTAAAAAAAGCATTTGCAACCGGCGATGCTGTAATGAGTTCTCCAGAAGCTACTTTGGTAACCGATACCATCAACTTTGACCGCAACACTCAAGAAGTTTTTTATAACACTAAAGGAACGATAACTAACTTACAAAACACTTTAGTGAGTAAGTCGGGAAAATATTATGTCCCTGAAAAGAAATTTCAATTCCTGACTGAAGTTACGATAACCAATCCCACTTATGTTATCAAATCTAATCACTTGGATTATTACAGTAATTCGGGACACTCCTATCTGTTAGGTCCTTCTACCATTACCAGTAAAGCCAATTATATTTATACCGAAAAAGGATTTTACGATACTAAGAAAAACAAAGCCCATTTTTTGAATAAATCCTACATCAAATACGACGACCGAATCATTCGGGGCGATAGTTTGTATTATGACAGGAACAAAGAATTTGCTTCGGCTTCCCGCAATGTAAAAATCACCGATTCCATTAATCGTGGAATTGTAAAAGGACATTATGCCGAAATGTACAAGAAAAAAGATTCCCTTTTTGTGACCAAAAGAGCCGTTGCTATTAACTTCGTCGAAAACGACTCTGTTTACATACACGGAAAAAAATTAATGGTCACAGGAAAAGAAGGAAACCGAATTATTCGCGCTTTCAATAATGTTCGTTTTTTCAAAAAAGACATGAGTGGTAAGTGCGATTCAATACATTCAAGCTCTAAAACAGCCTTGACCAAACTAATTGGACATCCTATTCTTTGGAATGGAGAAAGCCAAATTACAGGAGATGTTATGCATCTCATTGGCAACAACACCACACAAAAATTAGATTCACTCAAAGTATTGAACAATACCTTTCTCGTCTCCAAAGACACTTTAGGCACTGGTTATAACCAAATAAAGGGACAAAATCTCTTTGGAAAATTTGAAGAAGGCAAATTACACGATGTGGACATTATCAAAAACACTGAAGTAATTTATTATATGCGAAATGATGCACACGAACTTATTGGCATCAACAAGAATAAGAGTAGTAGAATCAATATTTTGTTCAACAAAAACGAAGTGGATCAAATTACCTTTTTCCAACAAGTAGATGGCGATTTATTTCCTAAAAAAGACTTGGCCGAAAACGATCGAAAATTCAAAGGTTTCATTTGGCGAGGTGAAGAACGAATCAAATCCAAAGATGATATCTTCCCGCCTGAAGAAAATGAGGACAATGAAAAAATAGCCAAACAAGCCAAGGTACAAAAAGACAAGAAAAATGTACCCATGAAAGTGCGAAAAGAAACCTTGGATTACGATAAAAAGAAGAAGAAATAGCCATTGAAATAGCAATCGAAAGAATCAAATTTCAATTTCAAGAGCAATTAAAAATTCATACAGTGAACAACGATTTTATACAATACCAAGCACAAACATCTCCTTATCCTTTAGGAATGGAGGTGTCGCATGCTATAGGATCGTACATTTACGATACCAGCAATAACCGTTATTTAGATTTTGTTGCGGGTGTTTCGGCTTGTTCATTGGGACACCAGCATCCAAGAGTAAATCAAGCCATAAAAGACCAATTGGATTTGTATTCGCACGTGATGGTATATGGCGAATATTCGCAAAGTCCTGCGGTGGAGTATTGCAAACTGATGGCTTCGCTCCTGCCCGAACCTTTAAACAAAACCTATCTAGTCAACTCGGGAACTGAAGCAATTGAAGGTGCGTTAAAATTAGCCCGTCGTGTTACAGGTCGTAGCCAATTGATTTCGTGTCACAATGCGTACCACGGCAACACCATGGGATCTATGAGTGTCATGGGATTTGAAGAACGCAAACAAATTTTTCGCCCCTTAATTCCTGATGTCGAATTCATTACTTTCAATAATGAAGCCGATTTAAACAAAATCACTACTAAAACAGCTGGAATCTTACTTGAAACCATTCAAGGAGGTGCTGGATTCATCCAGCCTGAAAATGATTTTCTGAAAAAAGTACGTCAACGGTGCGACGAAGTCGGTGCGATGCTAATTTTGGACGAAATACAACCTGGTTTTGGCCGTACAGGAACCCTTTTTGGCTTCCAAAATTACGATGTCGTTCCTGATATTGTGGTCATGGGAAAAGGCATGGGAGGCGGAATGCCTGTTGGAGCTTTTACCGCTTCGGCAGCTATGATGGATTTATTAAGTAATAATCCCAAATTAGGACATATCACTACTTTTGGCGGACACCCTGTCATAGCGGCAGCTTGTTTGGCTACCTTGAAAGAAATTACTGAAACTTCATTGATGGCAGATGTCTTAGCCAAAGAAAAACTCTTCCGATCACTCTTGGTACATCCTTTGATAGAGGAAGTTAGAGGAAAAGGATTAATGTTGGCAGCAATGACAAAAAACGCCGATATTACCAATGAAGTTATTTTAAAATGTCAAGACAAAGGCTTGATTTTGTTCTGGTTACTTTTTGAAGGTTGCGCGATTCGAATTACACCTCCATTGACTATTTCTGAAGAAGAAATACGAGAAGGTTGTACCATCTTACTCGAAGTAATGAACGAAGTAGCTAAAAAAATATAATACATTTCAACTTACTTTTTGTTAATTAAATTGTTCACAACAATTCTTGCTTTTTCTCATGCAATAATTCTATTTTCCTAATTTTATTTAGGCCAAATTCAAAAACAAAACAGCATGCAATTAAGCAACGAAGAAGAAGATTACAACTTATCTCTTTCCAAATTTGAGTCGATGTTAAAGACCAATAAAGTCTTGTTTTTTGACTCCGAGGAATTTGAAGAAATTATCCTTCATTATATCGATTCGGGAAAAACTTCTTTGGCAAAAAAAGCTTTAAAATTAGCCTTAGAACAACACCCAAAATCTACTGGATTAAAATTGGTTCAAGTTGAAATGCTGGTTTATGAAGACCAATTGGATTTGGCAGATAAGATGCTAAACGAGTTGTATGCCATTGAACCGAACAACGAAGAAATTTACATTCAAAAAGCCAATATTTGTTCCAAAAGAGATCAACACGAAAAAGCCGTTGAGCTCTTAAAAATTGCCTTAAAATATACTGATGATTATGCTGATGTCTATAACTTAATTGGGATGGAATACCTTTTCATGGACAATTTAGAAATGGCGAAAGACAGTTTTATTAAATGTTTGGAAGAAGATTTAGAAGACCAATCTGCTTTGTACAACGTGGTCTATTGTTTTGAGTTTTTGGACCAAAATAAAGAAGCGATTGCCTATTTAAATCAATACATCGAGAAAAACCCATACAGTGAAATTGCTTGGCACCAAGTAGGTCGTTTGCACTATGGTTTAAAAGAATACGAAGAAGCCATTCGCGCTTTTAACTATGCGACTTTAATTGACGACGAATTCATGGGCGCTTTTATGGAAAAAGCCAAAGCCTTGGAGCGTTTAAAACAGTATGCTGAAGCCATTGAAAGCTATGAAAGAACTATCGAATTAGACGACGCTACTTCGTATGCTTTGCTTCGCATTGGAAAATGTCACGAACGATTAGGCAATACCGCTTTAGCAATCAAATACTACAATCAAACCGTTCACGAAGACCCACTTTTAGACAAAGGTTGGATTGCGATTACTGATTTTTACGTACGTGAAAAAAACTACCAAAAAGCACTTTTTTATGTCAATAAAGCGTTGGCGATTGACAACCAAAATCAAATGTATTGGAAGCGTTATGCTACCATCAACAAACAAATGAATTTCTTTGAAGAAGCCGAATTTGGTTACCGCAAAGCGGTGGAATTTGGTGATTACCAATTAGACACTTGGTTGTTTTGGGTCGATATTCTTCAATTTTTAGGGGAATTTGATAGTGCTATTCAAACTTTGTTACAAGCTACTGAATATTTCCCTGAAGAAAACGAAATCGAATACCGTTTAGCTGGATTGTATTTTATGATTCAAGATAAAACTAAAGCTAAATTTCATTTGAGCAATGGCTTGCGTTTGAACTTTGACAACTACATTCTTATCGAAGATTTATTTCCAATGATTTGGGAAGAAAAAACAGTTCAAAACTACATTGCAAAACACAAAAAATAAGCATGATGCCACCTATCAAAAAACGTTTCGGTTTACTGGGACGCAACATCAATTATTCGTTTTCAAGAGGATATTTTACGGAAAAATTTGAAAAGGAAAAACTAGAAGGATACACTTATGAGAATTTTGATATTCCAACTATCGAGTCTTTCTTGGATGTCATAAAAAACAACGACCACTTAAGCGGAATGAATGTTACCATTCCGTACAAAGAAGCGGTACTGCCCTTTTTGGATAAATTATCTAAAAAAGCGGCTAAAATTGGAGCCGTTAATACCATTAAATTCACCAAAAAAGGCAAACTCAAAGGGTACAACACTGATTATTACGGTTTCCAAAAATCGTTAGAACCTTTATTAGAATCCCACCATAAGAAAGCCTTAATTTTAGGAACTGGAGGCGCTTCCAAGGGTGTGGCTTTTGCGTTAGAAGAATTAGGAATTGACTACACCTTTGTGTCAAGACAAGCCAGCGAAAAAGTGTTGGGTTACAACCAAATCACGGATTTAATCTTTGACGAATACCAAATTGTGATTAACTCCACCCCAGTAGGAACAAGTCCCAATACCGATGCCTATCCTGAAATACCTTACGAGTTTTTTACCAAAAAACACATCGCTTACGACTTGATTTACAATCCTGCCGAAACTCAATTTTTGAAAAAAGCACAACACCAAGGTGCTAAAACTAAGAACGGATTGGATATGCTTATTTTTCAAGCGGAAAAAGCTTGGTCAATTTGGAATAAATAGAAATCTGAATTTGTTACAACACCAATACATTGCCTGATGTGAGAGGCAACTTTTTTAACCTAAAACGATGATAAATAAGGGATTTATTTTGTAGTTCAAAAGGGGTTTAGTATCTTTCGACTTGAATAATTTAGCAACCTTACACATTGAAAAAATGTTAGAAGAAAAGAATGATAACCTGCTTGAAGCAGATGGAAATGGAACTGATTCTACAGAATCAACACCTACAGTAACGCCAGTTGAAACAACTGAAATCCCTAATGAAGCAGTAGCTCCAGAAGCCAATGTAAATCAAACCATTATTGAGGCAATTGCAGACACCAATGCAGAGGAAAGCGAAGACGAAAGCTTAAAAGAACGTCACGATATTCCGATGCAAGATTATGATGCTTTATCTATGGAAGCACTTGTGGATGAATTAAACACTTTAGTTTCTAACGAAAAAGTGTTATCCATTAAAGACCATGTTGAGGAAATCAAAAAGGCTTTTTTAGCTAAATACAATCACCTTATTGAGGAGAAAAAAGAAGAATTTCTTGCTGAAAATCAAGATCCAAATGAAGAATTTCAGTACCACTTTCCTCTTAAGTCAAAATTTGACAACATCTATTCTGTTTACAGAAACCATAAAAATGAACACTTCAAAAGCTTACAAACGAGCTTAAAAAATAATTTAGAAAATCGTTTAGCCATTGTTGAAGAGTTAAAAGAATTAATTAATCCGCAAGCCAACATTAAAGATATCTTAAAACATTTTAATGACTTAAGAGAGCGTTGGAAAAATGCTGGACCAATTCCAAAAGACAAATACAACCACGTTTGGAATAACTACCATTTTCACGTAGAAAATTTCTATGACTATTTGCACCTAGATCGTGAAGCGAGAGACATTGATTTCAAACACAATTTAGAGCAAAAACAAAAAATTGTTGCTCGAGTAGAAGAATTGGTAAAAGAAGAAGATATCAATAAAGCCTTCCGTGAATTGCAAGATTTACACCGCATTTGGAAAGAAGAAATTGGACCTGTTTCTAGAGAATATCGTGAAGAAATTTGGAACCAATTTAGTGATTTGACAAAGCAAATGCACGATAAACGTGAATTGTTATTTGAAAAGCTAAGAGGTGCCGAAGTAGAAAACTTAGCTAAGAAAAAAGAAATCATTGCTCAAATTGAAGTTTTGGCTACTGAAAAAGTCAATGCCCATACGCAATGGTTAGCGCAAATAGAAAAAGTAGAAGCTTTAAGAGCCGCATTTTTCGCAGCAGGTAAAGTTCCAGCTGATGTGAATGAAGCTACTTGGAGTGCTTTTAAAACTGCAGTGCGTAACTTCAATTCATTCAAAAACTCGTTTTATAAAGACATCAAAAAAGATCAAAACGATAACTTAAGTAAAAAACAAGCTTTGGTGGCTAAAGCCAAAGAATTACAAGAAAGTACTGATTTTGCAACTTCTACTCCAATTATGAAACAAATTCAAGAGGAATGGAAGAAAATTGGCCATGTCCCAAGAAAATATTCGGATAGTATTTGGAAAGAATTTAAAGACGCTTGTAATCATTATTTTGACAAATTAAAAGAGCAAAAGAATGAAGAAAGTAGTGAAGAAGTAGCTGCTTTTGAAAACAAAAAAGCCTATTTAGAAACATTAAGAGCCTTCCAATTAGTAGGTGATCATAAAACGGATTTGGAGGGCATTAAATTACATATTCAAAACTGGAAAGCTTTTGGAAAAGTACCTTTTGCCAGACGCCACATCGAAGGAAAGTTCAATAAAATATTAGATGCTCTTTTTGAAAAATTAAGTTTGAGTAAAAAAGATTCGGATATGATGCGTTTTGC
>CAZOHO010000071.1:0-10230 GCA_964579755.1 uncultured Flavobacterium sp. | reverse complement strand
TAACAAGAACAAACGAAGCGATTACCAAAGAATCGATTCATAGTTTCATTGCAACCTTAGACGTTAGTGAGGGTATTAAAACAGAATTATTGCAAATTACACCAAGTAATTTTGTGGGGATTTAATTTCCAAAATAAAGAACATAAAAAAGGCTTAAGAAAATATCTTAAGCCTTTTTTTATTTGAAAAACTATTTTAATTATCTTGAATAATTCGGAGCTTCTTTAGTAATTGTCACATTGTGTGGATGACTTTCTGTGATTCCACTTGAAGTGATACGAACGAAACGCCCATTTTCTTGTAAAGTTGGAATGTCTTTAGCACCACAGTACCCCATTCCGGCACGAAGACCACCAATGAATTGCAACATACTTTCGTTCAATTCTCCTTTGTAGGGCACACGACCTACAATTCCTTCTGGAACTAATTTCTTCACATCGTCTTCCACATCTTGGAAATAACGGTCTTTTGACCCTCCTTGCATCGCTTCAACAGAACCCATTCCTCGGTAGGATTTGAATTTTCTTCCTTCAAAAATAATGGTTTCTCCTGGAGACTCTTTTGTACCTGCTAAAAGTGACCCTAACATCACACAGTCAGCACCTGCAGCAATCGCTTTAGGAATATCTCCTGTGTAACGAATACCACCATCAGCAATAACTGGCACACCAGTTCCTTTGATAGCCGCAGCTACTTCTAAAACCGCTGAAAATTGAGGGAAACCAACACCTGCCACAATACGAGTAGTACAAATCGACCCCGGTCCGATACCCACTTTTACTCCATCAGCACCATTTTCAACTAAATATTGAGCTGCTTCTGGTGTAGCAATGTTTCCAACAATAACATCAATTTGAGGGAATTTAGCTTTTACTTCTTTCAACACATTCACCACGCCTTGCGTATGCCCGTGAGCCGTATCAATAATAATAGCATCTACTCCCGCTTTCACTAAAGCTTCTGCTCTTTGAACTGCATCTCCCGTAACGCCAATTGCAGCAGCAACGCGCAAACGTCCGTAAACGTCTTTGTTAGCAATGGGTTTCTGAGTTAATTTAGTAATATCTCTAAAAGTGATTAATCCTACTAATTCATTTTTAGCGTTAACCACTGGTAATTTTTCAATTTTGTTTCCTTGCAAAACTACTTCTGCTTGTTCTAACGAAGTACCTTCAGCAACTGTAATTAAGTTTTGAGAAGTCATTACCTCAACAATAGGACGCGCTCCATTTTTTTCAAAACGCAAGTCACGATTGGTAACAATTCCTTTTAAGATTTTATGTTCGTCTACAATTGGGATTCCCCCAATTCCGAATTCTTTCATTGCATTTTTAGCATCCGCTACAGTAGAAGTCAACGGCAAAGTAACTGGATCAATAATCATCCCAGACTCCGCACGTTTTACTTTACGCACTTTAGCCGCTTGTTGCTCAATAGTCATATTCTTATGAAGCACTCCAATTCCGCCTTCTTGAGCCATAGCAATAGCCATTGCGCTTTCGGTAACCGTATCCATAGCAGCAGCTACGATAGGAACGTTTAATGTAATGTTTCTTGAAAATTTAGATTGAATACTTACTTCGCGGGGAAGCACATTAGAATAGTTTGGAACTAATAGAACGTCATCGTAAGTTAATCCTTCACCGATAATCTTAGAATTGTGTGCGATCATTGCAATTTGAAGTTGTGGTTAAATTGCGTGCAAATATAGATAATCTTAAGCAAAAAACCATCGCTATCTTATAATTTATGATTAAATTGCGGTAGATGGCTTATTTCAATCGATATCAGACCACCGTCAGTTATTTAAAATGGAGTTTATTTTTTGGTAAAATGGGAATACAAACAGAAATAAAAGGACTAACCGAATCTGAAGTAGCCGAGTCAAGAATAAAAAACGGCACTAATTCGCTCTACCATCAGCATAAAAATAGCTTTTGGACTTCTGTGGTGGAAATTTGTAAAGAACCCATGTTTCTACTTCTTGCTACAGCAACTAGTATTTATTTCATTACTGGCGAACACAGCAACGGAATTTTTATGTCCATTGCCATTGTTCTTATCGCTAGTATTTCGCTTTACCTAGAATCCAAAAGCAAAAATGCGATTCAAGCCTTAGAAAAACTCACACAACCTAAAAGCAAGGTAATTAGAGAAGGCGTTTTAATTGAGATCCCAAGTGAAGAAATAGTTTTAGGCGATTATATCCAAATTGAAGAAGGTACTTTTGTTCCAGCTGACGGACTTATTATCCAATCGAATGATTTCTCTGTAAACGAATCCATTTTGACTGGTGAATCTTTTTCGGTGGCCAAAAATGAAAAATCAGAAAACAAAGAAGTATACCAAGGTACTATTGTAGCAAGTGGATTAGCTATTTGTATTGTTAGTGCCATTGGGAATAAAACCCAATTAGGGAAAATCGGAAAAAGTTTAAGTTCTATTGAAGAAGAAAAAACACCTTTGCAAAAACAAATTGAAAATTTCACAAAGAAAATGTCACTAATTGGACTGGTTATTTTTGTGATCGTTTGGGGCATTAATTTTTACCATTCCCCCATATTTTTAGACAGTTTGATTAAAGCGTTGACTATTGCCATGAGCATTATTCCCGAGGAAATTCCGGTGGCATTTACCACTTTTATGGCACTTGGCGCTTGGCGCTTAATGAAAATGGGGATTATTGTAAAACATACTAAAACTGTTGAAACACTTGGAAGCGCTACCGTTATTTGCACCGACAAAACTGGAACCATTACCGAAAATAAAATGAGTTTAGCACAATGGTACACGCTTGCTTCCAACCAAATTTCAGGAATACATTCTGAAATGACCCCAGATGAAACTGAACTGTTAACCTTGGCAATGTGGGCTAGCGAACCTATTCCTTTTGATGCAATGGAAATAGCACTTCACGATGCCTACAGTAATTTAGATTTAGCAGACGAACGAGCTGATTTTAAATTGGCTTATGAATATCCTTTGAGTGGCCAGCCTCCCATGATGACTCACATTTTCGAAAATGAGAAAGGAATTCGAGTGATTGCTACCAAAGGCGCTCCCGAAGCGATAATGGCTTGTTCTAATTTATCAGAGAACGAAAGCCAACACATTCAACAAGCCTTAAAGACAATGACGCAAGAAGGCTTTCGCGTTTTGGCTGTTGCCGAAGCTAAATTTTACGGAGAAGACTTTCCTCAAAAGCAACAAGATTTTTCATTTAAATTCAAAGGTTTAGTCGCTTTTTACGACCCGCCAAAAAGTAATATCAAAGCTGTTTTTGAAACTTTTTACAAAGCAGGAATTGACATTAAAATCATAACTGGCGACAATGCCGAAACCAGTACAACGATTGCCAAACAAGTGGGATTTAAAAATTATGACAAAACCTTGAGCGGAGACGAATTGATGGCAATGAATGACGATGAACTGAAACAAAAAGTAATGGAAACTCATCTATTTACACGAATGTTTCCCGAAGCCAAACTTAAAATCATCAAAGCCTTAAAAGAAAACAACCAAATTGTAGCCATGACTGGTGACGGTGTCAATGATGGTCCAGCTTTAAAATCAGCACACATCGGAATTGCAATGGGTAAACGAGGTACAGAAATAGCCAAACAAGCTGCAAACCTTATTTTAATCGATGATGATTTTGCCAAAATGACCGAAGCCATTGCTATGGGTAGAAAAATCTATATCAATTTAAAAAAAGCGATTCAGTACATTATTTCAATTCATATTCCAATCATCTTGATTGTGTTTATTCCACTTTCTTTGGGCTGGATATATCCTAATATTTTCTCCCCTGTTCATGTCATCTTTTTAGAGCTTATTATGGGGCCAACCTGCTCTATAATTTATGAAAATGAACCTATGGAACGCAATCTTATGGAATTAAAACCACGTCCGTTATCCAATACATTTTTTAAATTCAAGGAAATTGCTATAAGTATTATACAAGGACTTGCCATTACTTTAGGATTGCTTTTGATCTATCAATATAGTGTTAGCAACGGAAATTCAGAAAACGTGACCAGAACTCTAGTCTTCATAAGTTTAATAAGTTCTAATATTTTTATGACACTTGTAAACCGCTCTTTTTATTATTCCATTTTTACTACTTTGAGATACAAAAATAACTTAGTACCACTTATTATAGGTACTACAATCGTAACCACTTCATTATTACTATTTATACCAACACTGGCAGAATTCTTTCAATTTGAAGCGGTAACTATGGTACAATTTGTTTACAGTGTCTTAGTCGCAGTTATTGCGGTATTTTGGATTGAAGTGTACAGACTAATCCGCCGATTATACTAAAATTATTCTTTAAAAATCACATTCAACCCCAACTGAAACGAAAGACTATTCGCTTTAGAAACATCAGCATAAGACAATAGATTGTCTGCCAAAACATAAAAGTTTACCGGACCAACTTTAGTTGACATCCCTAAGCCTAGATTGGTAAAGGAAAAAGAATCCACAGTATAGGTAGCTTTCATTTGGAATGATCTTGAAAAGTTTCTTTTGTAAAATGCCGTTAATGCATACAATGGTGATTTTGGTGTGGTCATGGCAAATAATTGTGCACCAACGGTACTTTTGTAAAAAATACTCGGATCGGTTCCTTCACAATTACAACTACCATCAACCACTCTTTCTTCTTCAAAAGAATATTGGGCAGAAGCATTGAATTTAGTAGGTCGCCAAGTAGTGTATTTTGTATGTAAAGTATCTAATACAATAGCATTTTTAAAATCTTGATAATTAGCTTGTGCTGCATTTTCATTGTTAAAATGAGGAACTAAACCTTTATAATTATAAAACCCTTTATAGCTATAACTTTCAACCTCTTTAGTATGACTAATATATCCTAAATCAATAACACTGGCTGTAAATTGAACATTGGACTGCGGATAATAAGTCAATCCTAAATCCAGTCCCAATCCCAAATTTCCTCCAAGTAATATTCCTTTCTTAACATCAGCTGCCGCATTACTAGTATTATTCGCATCATTATATTGAGCAAATCCAGAAGTATTCAATTGTAAATTAGAATACACTATTTGCTCATAATACGAATCTGTAGAAGTATTGGTATAAATATACCCCGCGTTATCAACTGAACTCGCATTGAAAATGCTAGAATATATTTTGGCTCTGGCACCAACTATTAAATTATCTTTAATTTTTTTATGAATTCCTATGTGAAATACTGACAACAAATCAACTTTCGCACTTAAGTCGGCCAAATTAAACCGTTTCCCCATATAATTTTTATTCCCATCTATGGCTAAAGTGGCTATATCTTGAGGAACATAACTTAAAAAATCAAATTCTTGGTACAAACCAAAAGACAAATACGACCTATTGTCTTCTGTTCCGATTCTAAAACCACCACTAAACAATTCTAATTTTTGATTCAAACTCAACACATCATTATGAGTAGTTTTAGAAAGTACGCTTCTTAATTTCGTATTGAAATCAACACCATCATTGGCAAACAAATCGTAAGCCGAAAAACCGCTAGAACCCACATTCATAGAAATCCCTGATAAAAAAGGAACACCCACATACCATTTGTATTTTACATCTGCTCCTGGATTGGTCATCAAAGATTGAGGGATATCAGTAAAATTATACTGCAACTGTTTATTTTGAGCAGTCAAATTGGTCACAACAAAAAGACAAAAAAGGAATACTACTTTTCTCATTGTATTACAAAATAAGCGGTTACACCTGAACGCATTTTTATGGTTCCTGTACTCGATTCTGTCAAAGCTGTTCCCGAAGCCATTCGTAGCGTCATTTCTATTCTAGCAGTATTTTTTAATGTAGTCAATCGGGTGCCTTGAAACACCTCTTTTTGAGTAATAACATTAGCCGCACCATAGTAAGCCGGTACAGCAATCGAAATAGTATCCAGTTGAATTCCACTGGCATTAAATAATTTTACATCCAAAGTATAGGCTCTTGCAATAGTATTATTGATTTCAAAATCCAAATCTACCTTAGCTAAATCATTCACAAAAAACGTATTGTTAAAAATGTCTACGGTAGATTGATCTATAAACAGAGGTGTTTCTGTACCATTAGTTACAAATTCATGTGCTGGAATATCAAAATACACCAAATTAGCCACATAAGCAGGTTCTAATCGTAAATTTTTAGTTTGGTTGAAGTCCAAATCGCTAGAGCAAGAAAATAATAATAGTACACTAAAAAGTAGTACTATGAATTGGGATTTAAAAAAAGGTTTCATTGTAATGAAATTGAATTTATGTAGAATAAAACGTTGCTATAGTATATATATTGTTTTTAATGGAATTGACCGAATACTTTTGATGCTTCATTATACGCACTCTCAAAACTCATCGGACTCAAATTAGTATTGGCTTTTTGAGCGGTAAAATAAGAAAGTAATTTTTCAGTAGGCATATTTCCTGTCAAATGATTGGTTGCCATTGGGCATCCGCCAAAACCTTGAATAGCACCGTCAAATCGGCAACAACCTGCTTGATAGGCTGCATCAATTTTTTCAAACCAAGTATCGGGAGTCGTGTGCAAATGCGCACCAAATTCTATTGCAGGATACGTTGGAATCAAATTGGAAAACAAATACGAAATCATTTTTGGTGTCGAACTCCCAATAGTGTCTGAAAGAGAAACAATTTTCACACCCATAGTAGCTAATTTTTCCGTCCACTCCCCTACAATTTCAGTACTCCAAGGATCTCCATACGGATTTCCAAACCCCATAGAAAGATAAGCGACTACTTGTTTGTTTTTGGCATCAGCCAAATTCAAAATTTCTTGTAAACTCACCAAAGATTGAGCAATCGTCTTGTGTGTATTTCGCATTTGAAAATTCTCCGAAATAGAAAATGGAAAACCTAAATACTGAATTTCAGAAAAATTACACGCCGATTCTGCACCCTGCGTATTCGCAATAATAGCCAGTAACTTACTTTGAGTTTGCGATAAATCCAATTGGGCTAAAACTTCGGCAGTATCTTGCATTTGGGGAATCGCTTTTGACGAAACAAAACTCCCAAAATCTATGGTATCAAAACCCACACGTAACAACGACTGAATATAAGTCACTTTGTTTGCAGTAGGAATAAAAGTCTTTATTCCTTGCATGGCATCACGCGGACATTCGATGATTTTTACTGTTTCCATAGAGAATCAAAGGTAGCAAAAAAGAGGTATTCAATATCAATACAAAAGTCAAAAATCAATTACAAATACAAAACCCCTTTTAATCTTTGAATCTGTGGCTAATACAATTTATTTTTTTCTTAAAATCGCTTTGTTAATCGCTTTGACCAAAGCTGGACCTTCATAAATAAATCCGGTATAAAGTTGAACCAAACTCGCTCCAGCTTCTAACTTTTCAATAGCATCTTCGGCAGAATGGATTCCACCCACACCAATAATCGGAAAGGATTTATTACTTTTTTCAGATAAAAATCGGATGACTTCAGTCGATCGTTTTGTCAAAGGTTTCCCAGACAAACCACCTGTTTCTATTTTATTTTCAGACGCCAAACCTTCTCGAGACAGAGTGGTATTGGTCGCAATAACTCCAGCAATTTTGGTTTCGTTTACAATATCGATGATATCTAATAATTGTTCGTCCGTTAAATCGGGTGCAATTTTTAACAAAATTGGTTTTTGCTTTGGCTTAGCTAAATTCTTATTTTGCAAGGTTTGCAACAACTCGGTTAGCGGTTCTTTGTCTTGTAAAGCGCGTAAATTGGGCGTGTTTGGCGAACTCACATTCACTACAAAATAATCGACATAATCAAACAGCGCCTCAAAACAAATTTCATAATCCGAAGTGGCTTCTTCATTTGGAGTTACTTTATTTTTTCCAATATTCCCTCCAATAAGCACTCCATTATTTTTTTTCAATCGCAAGACAGCCTCTTCCACTCCCCCGTTATTGAAACCCATTCGGTTAATAATCGCGCTATCTTCTCTTAAACGAAACAAGCGTTTTTTTGGGTTCCCGTCTTGTGCTTTTGGCGTAAGTGTACCAATTTCAATAAACCCGAAGCCGAAATTAGACAACTCTTTGTACAAAACAGCATTTTTGTCAAAACCTGCAGCTAAACCTACTGGATTTTTAAATTTCAACCCAAAAACTTCTGTTTCTAAACGACTATCTTTAACTTCATATAAAGCACGAAAAAGACCTGAAAAACCAGGAATTTTTGATAGTAATTTAATCGTTGAAAAAGTAAAATAATGTACTTTTTCAGGGTCAAAACAGAAAAGTATCGGACGAATTAATTGCTTGTACATAGTTGTGATTTTGTGTGTTGCAAAAGTAAAGAATAGTTTTAAGTAACGAAACTTCTCAAGCCAATTTTAAAACAAGCTCCTATTTTTAAAATTATTTGCCAAAAACCGAGAAAAACCACTCACAAACCTTGCTTATATTTTGTATGTGTTTTTTCAATACCCTATATTTGCAATCCTAAAAATAATTTAAAATGATTAAGATTACTTTACCCGATGGGTCTGTGAAAGAATTTGCGGCAGGGATTACACCAATGGACGTTGCAAAAAGCATTAGCGAAGGATTGGCTAGAAATGTAATTTCTGCCTCATTCAATGGTACTACCGTTGAAACCGTTACGCCTTTGACCACAGATGGTAGTCTTGTTCTTTTTACTTGGAATGATGAAGGAGGAAAAAAAGCCTTTTGGCACTCTACTTCGCACGTGATGGCGCAGGTTTTAGAAGAAATGTATCCGGGTATCAAATTGACTCTTGGACCTGCAATCGCTAACGGATTTTATTATGATGTTGATTTTGAAGATCATAAAATTACCGATGCCGATTTCAAAAAAATTGAAGACCGCGTATTAGAGATTTCAAGAGACAAACACGAATTCAAATTGCGTCCTGTTTCTAAAGCAGAAGCGTTAGAAGTATACAAAGACAATGTCTACAAAACCGAATTAATCTCTAATTTAGAAGACGGAACCATTACGTTCTGTGATCATTCTACTTTTACTGATTTATGTCGTGGAGGTCATATTCCAAATACTGGAATTATCAAGGCCATGAAAGTAATGAGTGTTGCTGGTGCGTATTGGAGAGGAGACGAAAAAAACAAACAGTTAACTCGTGTGTACGGAATCTCATTCCCAAAACAAAAAGACTTAACAGAGTACCTAGAATTGTTAGAAGAGGCAAAACGTCGCGACCACAGAAAACTTGGAAAAGAATTAGAATTATTTGCTTTTTCATCAAAAGTAGGACAAGGTTTGCCTTTATGGTTACCAAAAGGAGCTGCTTTGCGTGATCGTTTAGAGCAATTTTTGAAAAGAGCACAGAAAAAGGCAGGATACGAACAAGTAGTTACACCACACATTGGTCAAAAAGAATTGTACGTGACTTCTGGACATTATGCTAAATACGGTGCAGATAGTTTCCAACCAATCAATACGCCTGCTGAAGGAGAAGAATTTTTATTAAAACCTATGAACTGTCCTCACCACTGTGAGATTTACAATGTTCGTCCTTGGTCATACAAAGATTTACCAAAACGTTATGCTGAATTTGGTACTGTGTATCGTTACGAACAAAGTGGTGAATTACACGGATTGACTCGTGTACGAGGATTTACTCAAGATGACGCCCACATTTTCTGTACACCAGAACAATTGGACGAAGAATTCAAAAAAGTAATTGATTTGGTATTGTATGTTTTTGGTTCGTTAGGATTTGAAAATTTTACGGCTCAAATTTCATTACGCGATCAAGAAAACAGAGACAAATACATTGGTACCGATGAAAATTGGGAAAAAGCAGAAAATGCGATTATCAATGCTGCTAGAGATAAAGGATTGAATACTGTAGTGGAATATGGTGAAGCGGCTTTCTATGGTCCTAAACTGGATTTCATGGTAAAAGATGCTTTGGGAAGACAATGGCAATTAGGTACTATTCAAGTAGATTACAACTTGCCAGAGCGTTTCGATTTGACTTACAAAGGGTCTGACGACCAATTGCATAGACCGGTTATGATTCATCGTGCGCCATTTGGTTCAATGGAGCGTTTCATAGCGATTTTATTAGAGCATACTGCGGGTAATTTCCCATTGTGGTTAATGCCAGAACAAGCTATTATCTTGTCATTGAGCGAGAAATACGAAATATATGCCAAAAAAGTTTTAGATTTGCTAGAAAATCACGAAATTCGCGCCC
>CAZOHO010000070.1:9368-10499 GCA_964579755.1 uncultured Flavobacterium sp. | reverse complement strand
TTATAAACAAAATTATGTCAATAATTACCCTTACTACCGATTACGGCTTGAAAGATCACTTTGTGGGTGCTCTTAAAGGGAAAATTATTTCTGAATATCCTGAAATTACTATTATTGATATTTCGCACGACATCGATCCATTCAACATACTTGAAGCCAGTTATATTATTGGAGCAGCTTACAGCAGTTTTCCTAAAGGAACAGTACATATCATTGGTGTGGATAGTGAGCGAAATAAAGAAAACAAACATATTGCTATCCAATGGAACGATCAGTTTTTTATAGGTGCTGATAATGGAATTTTGAGTATGCTTACGCAAAAAGTGGTTCCTCAAAAAATGGTTGCAATTACTATTCACGACCGTTTACACAATGACGCTACTGATTTGGATGTATTTGTAAAAGTAGCTTGTCATTTATCTAAAGGAGGGTTGCTGAATGTTGTAGGCAAAGAAATTAACCAATTAAAAGCAGTAACTGGCTTACAAGCCACTGTGGCAACCGACCTCAATTCCATCAAAGGAAATGTGATTTATATTGATCATTTTGGTAATGTGGTGACTAACATTTCTAAAAAACAATTTCTAGATGTGGCCAAAGGAAGACCCTATGAAATTGTCATGAAAACTAAAAACATCAAAACCATTCTGCCTAATTATTCTGCTATTGCAACCAATGAAAAATATGCGATAAAGAATTATGAAGGAGAAAAGTTGGCTATTTTTAACGAAGCTGGTTTTTTAGAAATTGCCATTTTCAGAAGTAATCCTTCAAAAATTGGTTCCGCTAATAGCTTGCTCGGTTTGAGTTACAGAGATGTGGTTTTGATACAATTTAAAAATTAATTCGGCTATGTTTGTTCGCATTGTAAAATTGAGTTTTCATGAGGGAAATATTCCTGCATTTCTAGAAAATTTTGAATTGGTTAAGAATCAAATACGAAATTTCCCTGGAAACCGTTTATTAGAATTGTATCAAGACAAAAACAACGCATCTATTTTCTTTACCTATAGTTATTGGGAAAGCGAAGAGGATTTGGAAAACTATAGAAAATCGGCTCTTTTTAATGAAGTTTGGGATTTCACGAAGAAACTATTCAACGACAAACCCGAAGCTTGGAGTGTTGATAAA
>CAZOHO010000070.1:0-9268 GCA_964579755.1 uncultured Flavobacterium sp. | reverse complement strand
GGATTTCACGAAGAAACTATTCAACGACAAACCCGAAGCTTGGAGTGTTGATAAAATAAGCCCCCTAACCCCCAAAGGGGAATGAACAAGATAATAAATTGATATTTAAAATAAATAATTTTGAACCTAATTCCCACAATCGGTTCCCTTCCCTTCGGGGAGGGTAAGGGTGGGGCTTCTATATGAAATCAATCGTATTACGTGAAATAAAATCATTCTTTGGCTCACCAATAGGCTATTTGGTGATTGCTATTTTCCTTATTTTAAACGGACTCTTTCTCTGGGTCTTTGAAGGAGATTACAATATCTTAAACTCGGGATTTGCCGATTTGACTCCGTTTTTCACATTGTCACCTTGGATTCTGATTTTCTTAATTCCTGCGGTAACTATGCGCAGTTTTTCGGATGAAAAAAAACAAGGAACATTAGAATTATTACTTACAAAACCCTTAAGTGTTTGGGAAATTGTCTCTGGAAAATTCTTTGGAGCAACAGTTTTAATTTGCATGGCAATTGTGCCTACTTTCATTTATGTAGAAGCCATTTCCAGTGTAGGAATGCCCGAAGGAAATATTGATATGGGCAGTACTTTAGGATCGTATTTTGGATTACTTTTCCTAATAGGAGCTTATGCTGCTATCGGAATTTTTACCTCGACACTTTCAGAGAATCAAATTGTTGCCTTCATCGTTGCTGTATTTTTATGCTTTTTATTCTTTTTTGGTTTTGAAGGATTGGCATCGGTCACTCCAAATTTTTCAAATACAATTGCTTATTTAGGGATGCAAGATCATTTTAAAAGTATGAGCCGCGGCGTTTTGGACACGCGAGACATTCTTTATTTTACTAGTGTTATCGTGGTTTTTCTTTCTTTGACTGTTAATCAATTAAAATCGTTTCAATCCTAATGAATACTGCAACTAAAAACAGGCTGAAATCAGTAGGAATCACTATAGTAACACTATTGGTTTTGAATACCATTGGGAGTTTCTTTTTCTATCGATTTGATTTGACCAAAGACAAAAGATACACCTTGTCTCCTACTTCTTTACATATCCTTGAACAAGTCAAAAATCCATTGTATATTAAAGTGTATATGCAAGGAGAATTACCTGCTGAATTCAAGCGTTTGCAATTGGAAACGCGCCAAATACTAGAAGAATTTCAAGGTTATAATTCCAATATAGTATTTGAATTCATTGACCCTCTAGAAGATGAGTCAACAAGTATGGACAATATCAAAGAATTGTACCGTAAAGGCCTTACTCCTATAAACATTTCAGTTGACAACAAAGGAAAACAGTCGCAAGCGATGGTTTTTCCTTGGGCAATTGCCGTTTATGACAATAAAGAAGTCAATATCCCTTTATTGAAAAATATCATGGGAGCTTCGACTACAGATAAAGTTATTGGTTCGGTACAGCATTTGGAATATTCCATTGCTGATGCGCTGAATAAAATCACCCAAGCCAAACAAAAGAAAATCGCCATTATCAAAGGAAACGGCGAATTGCACGAAGCCTATATTGCTAAGTTTTTATTGCAAACCAAAGAAAGTTATCACATTGGTCCCTTTACTTTGGATTCGGTAGCCAAACAACCTATCAATACCCTTACTACACTAAAAAAATACGATTTAGCTATTATTGCTAAACCTACAGAAGCTTTTTCTGAAAGCGAAAAACAAGTATTGGATCAATACATTGTCAATGGTGGAAAAACGATTTGGTTAATCGATCAAGTGGTAGCTGAAATGGATAGTTTATACAGCCCAACTGGTAGCGCGTTAGCGTTTCCAAGAGACTTAAATTTGAATGATTTTTTCTTCAAATATGGGGTTCGTATTTATCCTGATTTAGTAAAAGACGAACAAGGAAGTCCCATCAAATTAGCTACCGGTGAACAAGGAAGTGCAACTCAGTTTCAAGAATTCAATTGGAAATTTGCCCCTCAAGTGTATCCACAAAGTAAACACCCTATTGTAAAAAATTTAGGGGGGATCAAATTTGATTTTGTCAATGCCATTGATACCTTGAAAAACGGCATCAAGAAAACAGTTTTGCTACAGTCTTCCCAATATTCTAAACGAATTGGTACACCAACCGAAATCAATTTGAATAGCGTTAACGAAGAAACCACGCCTGCCGATTACTTGAATAAAGGAAATATTCCTTTAGCCGTTTTATTAGAAGGAAATTTCCATTCGATGTTTGAAAACCGTGTGTTGGCTTTTGACCAAACTGATTTTCAAGCCGAGGGAAAACCAGGTAAAATGATTGTCATTTCGGATGGAGATGTAATTAAAAACCAAATAGATAAAAATTTGCTTCCTGTAGAATTGGGCTACGATCAACGCTCTGGAAATTTGTACGATAACAAAGATTTTCTGATGAATTGTGTCAATTATGTATTAGACGATACTGGACTTATTAACATTCGTTCTAAAGATTTAGATTTGCCTTTATTAGACAAAGAAAAGGTATATGAAAACTATACTTATATACAATTCCTAACTATCGGACTGCCAATAGTGATTTTAACAGTATTTGGCTTTCTATTTGCTTTCCTCCGAAAAAGAAAATACAGTCGATAGATGTTAATAAAAAATTTTCCATACTAAACTAGTTTACGATATATTTGTAAAAAAGTATATCCCAAAAAATATAAAATATAACAGATGAAATTTATAGTATCGAGTTCGTACTTATTAAAACAATTACAAGTTCTAGGGAGCGTTATCAATAGTAACAATACCTTACCTATTTTAGATAATTTCCTATTTGAATTGAACAACAATCTTTTGACTGTTTCAGCTTCTGATTTAGAGACTACCATGTCGGCTACTTTGGATATTGATTCTACCAGCCAAGGAAGTGTTGCTGTTCCTGCTAAATTGCTTTTGGAAATCCTTAAAACATTTCCTGAACAACCGTTGACTTTTACCGTTGAAGAAAATAGTACTATCGAAATTAGTTCTAATTCTGGGAAATATGCTTTAGCGTATGCTCCAGGTGAAGAATTTCCTAAATCAGTTAACTTAGACGAACCTTCAGTTACTTTAGTTCCTGCTGATGTTTTAGCAACTGCTATCAGCAAAACTATTTTTGCCGCTGGAAACGATGATTTACGACCAGTAATGTCTGGAGTATTCTTTCAATTTTCTCCACAAGGATTGACTTTTGTTGCTACTGATGCTCATAAATTAGTGAAATATGCACGTACTGATGTAACGGCTTCTCAAGTAGCTGATTTCATCATGCCAAAAAAACCTTTGAATATTTTAAAAAGTATTTTAGGGGCTTCAGATGCTGAAGTGAAAATTGAATACAACGATTCTAACGCGACTTTCTCATTTGATAATTATTTGTTAATGTGTCGTTTAATCGACGGGAAATATCCAAATTACGAAGCGGTTATCCCTAAAGAAAATCCAAACAAATTAATGATTGACCGTTCTCAATTTTTAAGTTCTGTTCGTCGTGTGGCGATTTTCTCTAACAAAACTACCCACCAAATTCGTTTAAAAATTGCGGGTGCTGAATTGAACGTTTCTGCGGAAGATATTGACTACTCTAACAAAGCGGAAGAAAGATTGACTTGTGATTATCAAGGAGACGATATGCAAATTGGGTTTAACTCTCGTTTCTTAACTGAAATGTTGACCAACTTACAATCTGATATGATTATGTTAGAAATGTCTTTGCCTAACCGTGCCGGAATCCTTACACCAGTAGATGGTTTAGAAGAAGGAGAAACTGTTACTATGTTAGTGATGCCAGTAATGTTAAACGCATAGAACTAACAACCAAAATTGAAATAAAAAACCGCTATTCTTTTAGGATAGCGGTTTTTCTTTTTTATAAATATTATTCCATCGGAATGGATAAAATTGGAATTTCAAAATCGGTTGTTAATTTTTTAGTCAAACTTGGTTTCAATAGCCCTTCAAAGAATCCTCGTTTGTAAGGCAATAAAGTCAGTACGTCAATATCTTTGTACATAATAAAATCTAAAATGGTAGCCTGAATATCGTCACTTTCTATTACAAAAAACTCAATTGGTTCTGATTTGAATTCTTCTTCCCATTTAGCAATCGTTGCTTTTGAAACATCTGAATCTGACGTTCTAACATACAAACATTTTACTCTAGCTTTTGCTTTATGTGCTAATTCTAAAACAGATTGTAGTGCTTTTTTGTCTTTGGCTCTAAATCGAGTTGTAAAACCAATTGTTTTTATTTTATTAAATGGAGCATCTGAAGGTACACAAAAAACAGGAACATCAACTTCAGAAACAACCGAAGCGGTATTTGTCCCAATAAAAAAACTATCCCAACCAGTAGCTCCAGAAGTTCCCATAACAACATAATCAATCTTATCTTCCTTAATTGATCCTTTTATGTTAGAAACTAAATCACCATCTTTCAGTCGGTGAGACAACTTAATTTTGTCTAGATGATGAGCTTCAGCAATTGATCTCAATTTTGGAATTTCATCTTTAAATAAATCAAATTCACTCAATTCTACCGAATCATAAATTGCAGCATAATTCTCTGGGAAAAATTGATTGTCGAATACGGGTAAATCAAAAGTGTGCAATAAAACAAGTTCGCCATGAACTATTTTTGCAAATTCTAAAGCATGAACAAAAGCATTATTAGCAGCTTCAGAAAAATCTGTGGGAAATAGAATCTTTTTCATTTTTATAATGTTTTTACAATTTACTACCTCTAAGTTAACGATAATAAATATTTTACAACATGATAATTATCAGTAATTTACATTTATTTAACATATAAAAAAGCTTACCCAACAATAATAATATATACCGACAGAGTTTTATTATCTTTGTGCCTTAGAATAATCAAAATGATGTACAACGATTCCATCGTAGCTTTAGCAACACCTTCAGGAGCTGGAGCAATTTCAATAATACGAGTTTCTGGTCAAAACGCCATAGAAATTGGCGCTAGTGTTTTTAAATCTATCAAAAACAAAGATTTAACTCAACAGAAAACCCATACATTACATTTAGGACATATTATTGATGAAGGTAAAACTTTGGATGAAGTTTTGATTTCTATTTTCAAAGGATCTAATTCGTATACAGGCGAAAATACCATCGAAATTTCCTGTCACGGTTCTACTTACATTCAGCAACAAATTATCCAATTATTGCTTAGAAAAGGCTGTCGTATGGCCAATGCGGGTGAATTTACTCTAAGAGCCTTCTTAAACGGCAAATTGGATTTGTCACAAGCCGAAGCCGTTGCTGATTTGATTTCGTCAGACAACGAAGCTTCTCACCAAATTGCAATGCAACAAATGCGTGGCGGATTCTCTAACGAAATTGCCAAACTGCGTGAAGAATTGTTAAATTTTGCTTCGCTAATCGAATTGGAGTTGGACTTTGCTGAAGAAGATGTTGAGTTTGCCGACCGAACTCAATTTCACGAATTGTTAAACCGAATTGAATTTGTTCTCAAAAGATTGATTGACTCTTTTGCCGTAGGAAATGTAATTAAAAACGGAATTCCTGTGGCTATCGTGGGCGAACCTAACGTGGGAAAATCTACTTTATTGAACGCTTTATTGAATGAAGAACGTGCTATTGTTTCAGATATTGCAGGAACAACTCGTGATACTATTGAAGATGAGTTAGTCATTGGAGGAGTTGGTTTCCGATTTATCGATACTGCGGGAATTCGCGAAACCAAAGATGTTGTGGAAAGCATTGGAATCCAAAAAACATTTGAAAAAATTGAACAAGCTCAGGTAGTTCTTTACTTGGTGAATGGTTTAGAGCTGATAGTTGATGGGGCTTTAGATTCACTAATCATCGCTTTGAATAAAACACAAAATCAATATCCTCAAAAGACAATTTTAACTATTATAAATAAAAAAGATTTAATTTCAGAAAAAATTATTGTTGCCATCAACGAAAAACTAACAACCAACAACCAACAACTAGCAACTATTTTTATTTCTGCCAAAAACAAAGAAGGTATTGACGAACTCAAAAATCAATTACTTTCATTTGTAAATACAGGGGCTTTACGTAACAATGAAACGATTGTGACCAATACACGTCATTACGATTCACTCCTTAAAGCGTTAGATGAAATTCAAAAAGTGAAATTTGGATTAAAATCGAATTTATCTAGCGATTTAATGGCTTTGGACATTAAAGAAGCCTTATATCATTTTGGACTAATTACAGGTCAAGTAACTAACGATGAGTTACTCGGTAATATATTTGCTAATTTTTGTATCGGAAAATAAAAAATCACAACTATGAAAAAATATTTTTTACATAACGGAACCGAAAGCTCAGGTCCTTTTAGCTTTGACGAATTAAGAACTCTGAAAATCACTAAAACGACACCCGTTTGGTTCGAAGGTATGGAAAAATGGAAATATGCAGGAGATATAGCAGAACTTTACGAATTAGTAGCCATTACTCCGCCGCCTTTTCAAGTAGAAGAAGTACCTACTCCACAACCTCCTAAAAGAGTTTCTAACGCAGCTTTTTTAGGACTTTCAAAGAATGGTTTCATTGGTGTAGTAGTCGTTATTTTCATCATTTCTACCGTTGCGTTTAATATCATCCAAAACAACCGAAGCGAAGAATTAGAAGCAAAAAATAAAAAGACGGAACTGGAAAATAGACAATTTTTGCTACAACAAAAAGAAATTGAAGAACAAAAAAGATTAATTGAAGCACAAGAAAAAGCAGAAGCTGAACGAACTGCCAGAGAGAAAAAACAAACTATCACTGACCGCATCTCTGCCATAGAAAACGAAATGGCTGTAACCAAAGATGATTTAGATACTACTAAAGAAAAATTGGCTAAAGCCAATGATTTTAAAGTATTGCGAACTTCGGCCGAAAAAAGCGAAGAGCTAAAAAAACTAAAACAAGAGATTGCAGATTTTGAAAAAGAATTGGAAGATTTAGAAGCTGAACAAAATCGATTGAATTTAGAACTCGAAAAAATCAAATAGTTTAGTCTTCAAAATAATCGCCATCAACATAAAACCATTCTCCATTTTCAAATACAAATCGAGAATACTCGGAATGCACTAGCAATTGCTTATCAGAGTCTAAATAATACGCTTTAAACGCTACAGTGGTTGGTGTAACATTAACTATTTCCAGTCGCTGCCATTGATTTTGAGTAGCCCAATTTAAAATATCCTCCCTTGCATAATATCTTCTATGAGAGGGAGCCGTAGTTGTAATTAGATAATCTACATCCTGAAATACATAAGCTACAAACCGTGAACGCATTAATGCCTCTGCGGTTGCTGCTTTCATATTTCCTAATACTATTGGCTGACAACATTTGTCAAAAGAAACAGCCGATCCACAAAAACAATTTTGAATTGCCATTAATTCAGCTCGTTAATTTTTTGATGCAATTGATTTAATAACACTTGGTATTTACTAATTTCAATTAAGTCGGCATCATCATCTGAAAAATCAAGAAAATCATCCAGTTGTTGACTTATTTCTACCAATTTATTATTGGCTTCTTTGCCGTTTTTAGCTGCAATTAAATCAATTATTTTTTGTACTTCTTGCTGCAATAAATTAAAATCGTTCTGTTCCATTTCGTAATTATTTATTTATTTCATTCTGCTTATTAGCATTGAATTGTTTAGTAATTTGTTTTAGTTTTTCTTTACGAGCCATCGCTGCTTTTTTAGCTTTATCTTGCTCTTTGTGCAATTTGTCGTTATGCTTTTTGATATTTCTTTCGTTATTTCTGCCCATATTTTTGTTACAGTTGTTCTCGTTTAATTTCCTCCAAAGACTTTTCAGTATTGATGAGTCCGTTAATAATTTTCATTCGTAATACCTCTAAATCATCGTACTCGAAATACTTTGCCCAAGAAGTCAATTCAAATAAATTCCGAATTTGTTTGATTCTCTTGGCAGTTTCAAAACTCGTTCGAAGCACTGCCTTTTGATTGTAAGTAGGATTGTTTTTGTGTTGGTAATTTACCGTTTTCTTGTCAAAATTGGCTTCTAGATAATACAACTTATCCGTAGCGTTATCTGGGTAAAAACTAGTCCAAAGTGCAAAACCTAATTTGTACTTTGTTGGTGACTCTATTTCCATTGGTTCTAATCGCCATTTACTATTAGCAAGTCTACCCCAATGGTTTGACAATCGGTACATGCCTTCTTTAGTATAATAATACGAGCTCCCCGCCTTACTTTCATACTGAACCGACAATCCTTCAATAGCAGCAAGTGGTAATTCGTTAAAAACACAAAAGGTATTTTTAAATGCATTAGGACTGGGACGAAATTGTTTTACCATAGTACAAAAGTAAGTAGAATCTCCTTTTCAGCCTAAACAAACAATAATTGATTAAGTTTGCAGTCTAAAAATTATAAAATTCGAGATTATGTCTAAATCTTCACACGATAAAATGCTTCAAAAAGGAGTTTTTACAGGAATAATGGAACAGGATGAAAATGGCAACTACTTTTGCGGAGAGTACCTTCTAGACTATAAATTGGCGCATGCCAATCATGCAGTTGGTGATTGGATAACGATAAAATCTATCATTGAAAATCCGAGTGACATCAGCTATAATCAATACCCTAAAAAGTCTAAAAACTTTGACAAGGCCAATAACAAGCCACAATAGTAAATCGTCCTAAGCGCCCTTTTTAATAATATTCTTTGGTCAAAAACCAAAAACTTAAAAAAAAGTGTACCTTTGCAAAAAATTTGTCGTTTTTGGATAAACAATCCATTACAAACAAACTAAAAGACAAATAGTTATCTTTATTTATGAAAAAAATAGTTGAATACCGTAAGTTATTAAATGTAGACAAAACTGTCGAGCTTAAAGATTTGAAAACCATTTATCGTAATGCGATGAAAGATGCGCATCCTGATAAATTTCAAGGTGATGAAGCAGGTTTAAAAGCGGCAGAAGAAAATAGTAAACAAATTATTGAAGCTTACCATTTCTTAGTAAGTATTAATCCTGAAACGATTAAACAAAACTTACCTGAGTATACTGAAACTATAGCTACTTCTACTATCACAGATTACAAATTTGTAGACGGACGATTAATCATCAATTTCTCAAACGGAAGTGTTTACGAATACATTAGTGTACCTAAAGCAACTTACGTAAAAATGGTGAATGCTGATTCTCCAGGACGTTTTGCTAAAAGACATATTTTGAATAACTTTACTTGGAGAAAAACCATCAACCAAGAATAAAACCTATTCAAAACTACA
>CAZOHO010000069.1:8633-10530 GCA_964579755.1 uncultured Flavobacterium sp. | reverse complement strand
GCAGAAAGATTTTGTAATAATTCCGTTAATTTTTCGGCATAAGGGCGCATCGCTGTAATCGCATCTTGTGCTTTTTTAAGCTTTGCAGCAGACACCATTTTCATTGCCGATGTAATTTGCATCGTAGATGAAATGGAAGTAATTCTATTACGGATTTCCTTTAAATTTGCCATCTTTTATTGAGTAATTAGTGAGTGGTGATTCGTAAATAGCTCTTCACTAATTACTAATCACTCTTCACTTAAAATTAATTATACTTAGCTGAAACTTCTTTTGCTACTTTTTCGATAACATCAGTAATGTTGTCATCTAATTTACCCGCTTTCAAAGCATCAAGGGTATCTCTGTGTTTGTTGTTTAAGAATTCCAAAAAGTCTTTCTCAAATTCTTTTACTTTATCCACAGGAACATTTCTCAATAAGTTTTTAGAACCCGCGTAAATAATAGCTACTTGATCTTCCACTGTAAAAGGATCGTTCAACCCTTGTTTCAAGATTTCAACGTTTCTTTTACCTTTTTCAATTACGTTCAACGTAACGGCATCTAAGTCAGAACCAAATTTAGCAAACGCTTCCAATTCACGGTATTGCGCTTGATCTAATTTTAAAGTACCTGATACTTTTTTCATGGATTTGATTTGTGCATTACCTCCAACTCGTGATACCGAAATACCAACGTTAATTGCAGGACGAACCCCAGAGTTAAACAAATCTCCATCCAAGAAAATTTGACCATCTGTAATCGAAATTACGTTAGTTGGGATATAGGCAGAAACGTCACCCGCTTGTGTTTCGATAATTGGTAAAGCTGTTAATGAACCTCCTCCTTTTACGATTCCTTTTAGAGAATCTGGTAAGTCATTCATGTTTTTTGCAATACCATCATCCGCAATCACTTTACAAGCACGCTCTAATAAACGAGAGTGTAAGTAGAAAACGTCTCCAGGATATGCCTCACGTCCTGGTGGTCTTCTTAATAAAAGAGACACCTCACGGTAGGCCACAGCTTGTTTAGATAAATCATCATAAACAATCAAAGCTGGACGACCAGAATCTCTGAAATACTCCCCAATTGCAGCACCTGCCATTGGAGCATATACTTGCATTGGAGCAGGATCAGAAGCATTAGCAGCAACGATAATCGTATACGCCATAGCTCCTTTTTCTTCTAACATTTTTGCAATTCCTGCAACAGTCGAAGCTTTTTGTCCAATAGCAACATAGATACAAAATACAGGTTTTCCTGCATCGTAAAATTCTTTTTGATTTAAGATAGTGTCTATACAAACAGTTGATTTACCTGTTTGACGGTCACCAATAACCAACTCACGTTGTCCACGACCTACTGGAATCATCGCATCAACTGCTTTTACTCCTGTTTGTAATGGTTCTGTTACTGGTTGACGGAATACAACTCCTGGCGCTTTTCTTTCCAAAGGCATTTCGTATAATTCACCACCTATTGGTCCTTTACCATCGATTGGTTGACCTAATGTGTTTACCACACGACCTAACATTTGCTCTCCTACTTTAAGAGAGGCGATACGTTGTGTTCTTTTTACAGTTGAACCTTCTTTGATTCCTGTTGAAGCACCCAAAAGTACTACCCCAACATTGTCTTCTTCCAAGTTTAATACAATAGCCTCAAGACCATTTTCGAATTCTACTAACTCTCCGTATTGAACATTTGAAAGCCCGTAAACACGAGCAATACCATCTCCAACATTAAGTACTGTTCCTACTTCTTCTAGTGTAGCACCAGATTCAAAACCTTCTACTTGCTTTCTTAATATTGCTGAAATTTCAGCAGGTTTGATTTCCGCCATCTTACTTTATAATTTAGACACTTTTATGTGTAATAACTAATTACTAAACTCTCTTTTTAATACTTGTAATCT
>CAZOHO010000069.1:0-8533 GCA_964579755.1 uncultured Flavobacterium sp. | reverse complement strand
GTGTTTAATTCTTCGTTTCCGTTGATTGTAGAAGCAATCAATTTCATATCGTTATTCACAGCCTCAGCTACTCCTTTTGCATTGGAGATGTCTAAGATTGCTTTTGCATAACGAATTGCTGCTCTTGTACCTGCCATAATTAGTTCAGTTTTACGTCACCTAACATTTTCTCAACTAATTTAGTTTGAGATTCTTTGTTAGACAATTCGTCTTTCAATACTTTTTCTGCAATGCTTAGTGACAAAGTAGAAACTTGTAATTTCAATTCTGCCATAGCTGCATTTTTTTCACTTTCAATAGCAGCTTTAGCTTGCTCGATCATTTTTTGACCTTGCTCTTGTGCTTCAGTTTTAGCGTCTGTAACAATTTTTTCTTTCATTTCACGAGCGTCTTTCAACATAGCATCGCGCTCTGCTCTTGCTTCTTGAAGAATACGTTGGTTGTCTGCTTGTAAATTTTGCATTTCTTTTCTAGCGCTTTCGGCAGAATCTAATGCATTTTTAATTCCTTCTTCTCTTTCTGTGATAGAAGTCATAATTGGTTTCCAAGCAAATTTTGCTAATAAAACCAATAGAATAACAAGAATAAATGCTTGCCAAAAGAATAATCCGAATGAAAAATCGTGAATTAATTTATCCATTATATGATAGTATTTTAATTAAATCTTTTTTAAATAAACAATACCTGTAACCAACCGTTACAGGTATTTGTTTTCTTCCTTTATTATTTTCCTAAGATTAAAGCAGCAAATGCTAAACCTTCTAATAAAGCCGCAACGATAATCATTGCAGTTTGAATTTTACCAGCAGCTTCTGGTTGACGTGCGATAGCATCCATTGCTGAACCACCGATTTTACCTAAACCGATACCAGCACCAATTACTACTAAACCAGCTCCTACTAAATTTGGAATCTCACCCATAATATAAATATATAAAATTAAACTTCTAAATTAAAAACCTACTAGTGTGCGTGTTCTGCGTGATCGTGATCGTGCTCATGTTCTTGAACCGCCATTCCAATAAATAACGATGTTAACATGGTGAAGATAAACGCTTGCAAAAAGGCCACTAACACTTCAATAACTGAGATAAACAAAGTTAAAGCTAATGAAATAGGCATGTCCATATAAATGTTTTTAGTAACAAAAATCATCGCAATTAAGCTCATGATTACCACGTGACCTGCTGTAATGTTTGCAAACAAACGAATCAACAATGCAAATGGTTTAGTTAATGTTCCTAAAAGTTCTATTGGCATTAAAATAATTTTCATTGGTACTGGTACTCCTGGCATCCAAAAGATGTGTTTCCAATACTCTTTGTTGGCACTGAATTGTGTAATAACAAAAGTAAAGATGGCCAAACAAACTGTAATAGCAATATTCCCCGTTACATTGATTCCTAGTGGAGTCATTCCTAATAAATTCAAAATCCAGATAAAAAAGAAAACAGTTAATAAATAACCCATAAACTTTCTGTATTTATCTTGGCCAATATTTGGAATCGCAATTTCTTCTCTTATAAAAATAATTAGCGGCTCTAAAATTCTTCCGGCTCCTGTTGGAATTGGTCCTTTTTTGTAAGAACGTGCTAAACTCGAAAATAATACAAACATTAATACCGCCACAAAAAGCATAGAAACTACATTTTTAGTGATAGAGAAATCCAACGGCATTTCGTTAGTAGGATGCCCTGTCTTTTCATCTTCAGTAATTGTTCCTGCCGCATCTGTTTTGTAGATTTTACCGTGAACTAATTTGTAATAGTTTCCTTCTACTTCAGCAACAGCTTCTCCGTGGTGGAATTTTTCTGATGAAAATATTTTTAATCCATTATCCAATAAAATAACCGGTAATGAAAAACCATATTGAGCTTTTTCAGCTTCGTCTGAAAAGAAAATAAAATCGTGGCTATCTTGTAAGTGGTGTTGAATAAACTCATTTACTTTTTCTTGAGCAGAAGGTGCCTCTTTTTTAGCATCTCCGTGTTCGCCTTCAGCAGGATTACACATTCCAATAAAAGGAAGTAAAGCGATAATAGTTGCTATGAAAAATCTTTGCGTTTTTTTAGAAATCAACATATTTAAAATAGTATCTTAATATTGTGGTCGTAAATTTTTTTGCAAAAGTAATTTTTTAATTTATATTTTCACCGTACGAATTGATTTTTTTAACAAAGAAAACGCAATTTTATCTAGCTTTTTTTCATGTTTATTATCTTTACTGCAAAAAAAACATCAATCGCTACCGATGCTAGTAAAACAATCAAGATGTTTTTTTTCTCTAAAACACTCGCGGAAGTCTGCAAAGCTAATACTGGGCGAAGTACTAAATACCCAAAAACCATTTTCAAAGAAATCGCCGCAATGAATACCATTCCTACATACGTCTCATAGAAATCATTTATTTTAACGGTTGCCCACACTATGGCTAAAGAAAATAAAGCAAAAAACGAATAAATTATAGCGAGTGAATAATAAAACGTCCTCATATCTAAGTGTAAGAGTGTCAATGCTAAATAATGAAGCACGTAACTAATAGTAAAGAAAATAACAAATTGAAATAGGTTTTTTTTACTCATAACTAATTGGATTTGTTGATGTTGTTGACTTGTTTTATTACGTTATACAAAGCGACAAAAACTCCTGCTAAAACCAAAACTTGATTGTAGTAAAAAATAGTGTTGGGATACTTTTCGTCTAAATAAGTGCCTACATAAGAAAATAGAAATATTGTAGCTCCCATTTGCGCAGGAATTGTGACCAGTGCCAACCACTTGTTCTTTTTATGTGGGGGTTTATTCTCCATTATTAGTAGGTGAATTGGTTTTCATGGTGCAACTTGCGCTAAAATCGGCACCTGGTTCTACCGATAATTTACCCACAGACACTTCGCCATAAATGATAGCCGTCGATTTCACATTAAGTAATTCAAGGACTTGAATTTTTCCACTAAAACGACCTTCAATATCGGCACTTTTACAATCAATATCGCCAATAACAATTCCAGCTGGGCCAATTACTATTTTTCCTTCGCATTGGAAATTTCCTGTCAGCTCTCCGTCCAATCTAAAATCAGCCACAGAATAAATATTCCCTTTTATTCGTGTTCCTTCTACTATTCGGTTCGTTTTTCCTAAAAGGTCGGTATAGGATTTGGTTTTTTTATCAAACATAATTTATTGCTTTTTTGAGGCCAAATAGCTGTCTAAATTTTTCTTGATTTGGACTACTTTATAATTATCACTCGAAATGATAATAGCGGGTTGGTTAATCGTATATTGTTTGTTTTCCTTCATAAAACTAATAATGTCATTTGCATACGCTTCTGACTTTATATTATGAATCACTATAAAATTTTCTTTATCGGTATAGACATCATACGAATACGATCGTTTTTCGATTTTCTCGTCATCAATGAATTTTTTAATTTTTTCTTCTATTTCTTTGGTCAAAGAGTCTGACCTTAAACCGACTTTAAACAAGATTTTCCAACTTTTAGCTGACGAACTAAACTCCATTTTTTCCAAAATTGGAATTTGATTCTTCAAAATTTCTTGTGCTTGTTTACCTTCTTCAGTATTAGGATATTGCTCAGCCACTTCTTCTAAGCCTTTTTTATAGGCTACTACTCCAAATAATTTTGCTTGTGTATTAGCACGTAACAAATCCAATTTTGGAAGAATTTCATCGCCTGAAAATTGAATAATTGCTGTATTTAATTTTTCTAAAACTTCCACAAACTGTTCATCTTGAAACAATTTATAGAATTGATTGTATGTTTTATCTGGAGTTTCGGTGTTAGAATTATTGGTATCCGTATTACTGATAATTTGCGCATAACGTGAGCTAGGGTATTGCGAAACAATACGGCTTTTCATTGCCGCTGCCTTAGTTGCATCTGTAACTTGATAGATTTTATACAAATTGTACATCGCTGGCAAAACCAATTTTTCTGTCGGATTTAGTTCCAATACTTTTTCTAATTTGGCTGTAGCCAAAGCGTATTCTTTGAACTTTTCTTTGTAAATAATACCCAATTGATAGTACGCAAAGTTGCGTTCTTGATTGATACTGTCCAACACTTTTTTGTTGGTCGGAATTTGATTTAGGTAATACTCAATCGCATATTTATCTGCCGTTTTTTCTGCCGTTTTTTGCTTATTATCGGCTCCTGCTACTAAATCATCAGAAGTCGTTGAAATGGCAACTTCTCCAGTGCTTGTTGTCATTCGCCAAAAACCACTGGGATTGCGTTTGCCCCAATTTTTCTGAAATTCCAATTGCCCAAAAGCTACCGTAGTGGGATTGTAGAAATAAAACGTAGGATTCGCATTTCCTGTATCCAATTTAGGTAGAGAACGAACAGAAACGTTAGGCTTTAAAAATGTTGGTCCTGCTGGAACGTCATTTCCCGAATTTTCAAAATTAGCCATCGCTTCTTGTTGCATTTTAGCCAACAGTTGTTTCTTTTCGTCGGCTTTTTTCAAAGCTTCAATATGATTGCCAAAATAAAGAATTCGTTCATTGTTAGAAAGTGCTACTACTTTTAAAATACTATCGTTTTTATTTGCCAATGCATCGTATTTGATTACATCATCTAAGTTTTTTCTAACCTTTTCTATTTGAACAAACTCTCTAGTTTTCTTATCTAATTTTACCAAAGTACTATCGTAGTATTTAGCCGCCAAAGTAAAATCGGCACTTTTAAAATACATATTGCCTAAATTTCGATAATTAGATACCGCTAAGTAGGTATTGTCTTTTGCTTTTTTCAAAGATAGGTTGTAATTTTTTAAAGCCAATTCTGGCTCATTACTTATATCATAATACACCCCCATTTGATGGTAAATCAAATCTAAAAAAGGTCGGTTTTCTCGATTTTCAACTAATTGGGTGAACATTTTAGTTATTTGCGCTTTGTCGCCATTTTGAAAATCAAACAACTGTGCTTTTCTCGCATACGCCTGAATAACGTATTCTCTATCTGCTTTTCGATTCATATCAATCACCGATTGATAACTAGACAACGCTTGTTCTCTTTTACCTAATTCTTCGTATAACTGTCCCAAAATGAATCGGTAACGCGCTTTTTCAGTATTGATTTTTGTAAACTCTTGAGCGATTTGGAGTTTGGTAACCGCACTGTCTTTTTCTTCTAAATTCAAAAATGCTTCTGCCAAAACTGCATTGGCATTCGCTTCCAATTGGTGATTTAATTTATAATCTTTTAATAATTTCGACAAATTTTTGATTACCAAAGCATCATTACCCAAGCGCATATTGGTTTTTTCGCGCCAAATTTTTGCTTCATGAATTTTACTACTATTGGGATATTTGTACAAAATATAATTGAACGCGTCTGAAGCTGGCACAAATCGTTGGTCGTAATAACGCGCTTTTCCTAATAGTAAGTACGCTTCATCCGTTTGATAATTGCGTTCTTTTCCTCCAATATTCATAGAGTGTTTTTGGATGGCTTTGGTAGCTTTGGTCTCGGCCAAATCGAAATTAGCATTTTTAATGGTGTCAGCAATAGAACCGTCTGACAATTGCATTTTTTCTACGGGCAATCGCTTCCAAAAATTGTTCTTACTTTTCTCTTTAATGTCGGCAACGCCTTTAACAAAGCCAACACCCCCATTATACAATATATTGTATTGAGTAGTCATCGCGTGGTAATTTCGCGACACAAACGAATCCTTCTTAGTAGAACAAGCCACCAAAATCAATGCTGTAAAAAAACTAAGAATATAGTGAGATCTGTTGATTTTCAATTGAAACGATTTATAGCTTTAACTTCTATACACTAGATTTAGTATACAGAAGGGTAAAATTACGTTTCTTTTTGAAATATAGAAACTTAAACCGCAAAAAAGGCCTCTAGTTCTTGCAGTGTTTCTGCTGACGTTACAATGTCCTTGACCACTTCGCCTTTATTCAAAGCTACAATTCTATCACATACTTCCACCGTATGTTGTAAATCGTGACTCGAAACCAAAATAGTTACTTGCGGATTTTCGCTTAGTTCTTTAATAATTTTTTTCAAACGATTGACTGTAGTAGGATCTAAATTAGCAAACGGCTCATCTAAAACCACCACTTCAGGATTACCAATTAGAGTAGCAATAATACCGACTTTCTTTTGATTTCCTTTGGATAAATCGCGCAAATACTTTTTGTTATTCAAAATTTCACCGTTAAAAAACTCTTCGTTTTTTGCTAATAAAGCATCTACATCGGCTTTGTTTTGACCGCGTAAATCACCAATGAAATAGAAATATTCTTCGGGAGTTAAGTAGCCAATTAAGAAACTTTCGTCTAAGAAAGAGGCGGTAAAGGATTTCCAATTTTCGCTAGTATGTACCGGAATTTCATTATTGATGATTTCGCCAGTTGTAGGTTGGATTAAATCCAAAAGCAAGCTAAAAAAAGTAGTTTTCCCTGCGCCATTATTGCCTACTAATCCAAAACTTTGCCCTTTTGGAATGCTTAAATTATCGATTTGTAAAACGGTTGTTCCTTTGTATTTTTTTGAAAGTTGATTGACTTGGATCATAGTGAATTAAGGTTATGAGGTTAAAGTTTATAGGGTTAGAAAATGTTTATTATTGCTAACCGGAAACTGAATGTTAATTATTTTGTTTGTAGGCTTGAATAGTTTTGTATTTTTCTACTTTATAGACTTTTTCAATTTGTGAAAAAACCCGGTCGCGTAATGCAAAACCAATTAGTCCGGCTCCTGCCACTAAAGCCAAACCTGTATTAGGACCTTCCAAATATTTGCCTAATGCATATAACAAAACAGGTAATACGATTTTAGGTAATGAAATTAAAGCCGTTTGTAAGTTGAACGCTTTTTTATCGCCAAAAGCCCCTTTGCTAGACGTTAAATCAATTGGAGTTTTAGTGTAAGCACCTGCATATAAGACCAAATGGGAATTAATCCCAATGTTATAAACAGCACCTGCTAAAATAGTCAAATAGATTTCCCATCCGAGGTAGATATAAAAGGAAGATATAATGGTAGAAATTACTGTTGCAATCACAATTAACCACCATTTTGAGGTCAAATAGTTTTTGTATGAAATATTTTGGGTCATCATCAAAGGATAGTATTGACTGTCCCAACTTGGTACAAACTGTCCAAAAGTGAACAAAAAGCCTCCTGTAACAAAAATCCCCGCAAAAATTTGCATGACTTGTGGTTGAGACGGATTGTTAAAAAAGATAAACCCGTAAAACAAAAACAAAATGCTCATGCCCACCGTCGTCTTAGAACGTTTGTTTCGCTTGATTAATTTAATGTCATTTTTTAAAAAGGTCCCCAAAGTTCCAAACTGATTCAGCCAACTTAAATTTTCTGTTTTAGCAACAGTCGATTTAGTAGCTAATCCAGCATCGAGATACAATTGGTTTTTAAAGAAATCATAGGTGATTTTATATAAGCCCGCAAGTAAAAGAAGTGGGACTAAAAATAATCCAGGACTGTGAAATAATGCTTCAAAAAAGGGTGCAGAATATTCCGTAATGTTAAAATATCCGTAATGTTGTAATCCGCCTAAAAAAATTACAATTGCTAGTAAAATTCCGAATAAATTGTCTTTATTGCTAAACAATACATTGATGAAATTATTGATGTAGACTATCGAAAACATAGCTAAATGCCATGAAATAATACTTTCAATTGGGTAATTTTCTATGTACAACACTATAGAAAAGGGTACAAAGAAAAAAACATGCATTAGGTTAAAAAAAGACAATGCTGTTTTTCCAAGAGAAAAATGAACAATTGTGCTTTTTTTAATGGGCAAAATCAATAAAGGACGGATATTCATCACCGGGATTTTTTGCCATAAAAAACGGATTGTTAAATCAAACAGAAAATAGTAAATCAAAAAAGTATTGACTTGTATTAAAGGGTCTAGTTGGTTTTGTTTCAAACCATAATACAAACCAATTCCCATAGAGAGAAGTACAAACGAATACAATAATGCCACAATAGCCATTACAATTTTAAGGGCAAGATTGGTTCCAAAAGAGGCCGAACGGGAAAACGATTTCCATTCCAGCGAGAGAAAATGTAGAATAAACTTCATTAGGTATAGATTTGGTGAATAAGTAGTTAAAAATAATAAAAAGTTACAAATTCCAATTTCTGTATTTGAAGATTTTTTAATCGATTTAAATCCTTTAATCCTTGACTAAACAATTACTTCTTCGTTTCTCCTCGCAATGACATGAAACATAACATAATTAAAATTGTCTTTTGAAATTGCCATTGCAAACCTGATCTTTATCATTTTCTAAAAACTCCCCAGTTTAGTATATTTGTCAAAAATTATAATTATGCCTTCCTTTTTAAAATTAATCATTAAAGAAGTAAAACGCGAAACCAAAGATGCAGTTTCCATACTTTTTTCAGTTCCTGAAGAATTAGAATCCAACTATACTTTCATTGCTGGTCAATACATTAACCTGCGATTGACTTTGGATAACCAGGAAATTCGTCGCGCCTATTCAATCTGTTCTGC
>CAZOHO010000068.1:0-10542 GCA_964579755.1 uncultured Flavobacterium sp. | reverse complement strand
GCCAAAATGCTTCCGTTTGCCGGATACAATATGCCAATTCTTTACGAAGGGGTAAATGCTGAACACGAAATTGTTCGAACAGGTGTAGGCGTATTTGACGTGTCGCACATGGGTGAATTTTTACTTTCAGGACCTAATGCTTTGGCCTTAATTCAAAAAGTAACTTCAAATGATGCTGCTGCACTAACTATTGGTAGAGCACAATATTCCTGTTTACCTAACGCTGAAGGGGGAATTGTAGACGATTTATTGGTCTACAAAATGAAAGAAGATAAATATTTATTAGTCGTGAATGCTTCTAACATTGAGAAAGACTGGAACTGGATTAGTAGTCACAATGATTTAGGTGTGGAAATGCAAAATCTTTCAGACGAATACTCATTATTGGCCATTCAAGGTCCAAAAGCAGTTGAAGCAATGCAAACGCTATCTTCACTAGATTTAGCTAAAATAGAATACTATCATTTTCAAGTGGGAGATTTTGCTGGAATCAATGATGTAATTATCTCGGCAACCGGTTATACTGGAGCAGGTGGATTTGAAATTTATTGTAAAAATGCTGATGTAGAACACATTTGGAACAAAGTATTCGAAGCAGGAAAAGCATTCAACATCCAACCTATCGGATTGGCAGCTCGTGATACATTACGTTTAGAAATGGGATTCTGTTTGTACGGAAACGACATCAACGATACAACTTCGCCATTAGAAGCCGGATTGGGTTGGATAACCAAATTCAACAAAGAATTTACCAATTCAGCTAATTTGAAAAAGCAAAAAGAAGCGGGAGTTACTAAAAAACTAGTAGGATTTGAAATGCAAGAACGTGCTGTACCAAGGCACGATTACGAAATTGTAGACGCGACTGGAAATGCCATCGGAATCGTAACTTCTGGAACCATGTCTCCATCGATGAATAAAGGTATTGGATTGGGCTATGTAAGTTCTGAATTTAGTGGTGTAGATAGCGATATCTTCATTCGAATTCGTAAAAATGATGTACCTGCTAAAGTGGTAAAACTACCATTTTATAAAAAATAACAAGGATTGTAAAAACTGCAAAATAATACTATTTTTGCACCGTTAAAAAAATATCAGAAATGGGAAGAGCGTTTGAGTTTAGAAAAGGAAGAAAAATGAAACGTTGGTCAGCAATGGCCAAAGCCTTTACTAGAATTGGTAAAGATATCGTAATGGCAGTAAAAGAAGGAGGTCCAAATCCAGATGCCAACTCACGATTAAGAGCGGTAATACAAAATGCGAAGGCTGCCAATATGCCTAAGGAAAATGTAGAGCGCGCTATCAAAAAAGCAACTGAAAAAGATACTGCTAACTACAAAGAAGTGTTGTTTGAAGGTTATGCTCCTCACGGAATTGCACTTTTAATCGAAACCGCTACAGATAACAATAACAGAACAGTGGCTAATATTCGTTCTTATTTTAATAAATGTAACGGAACAATGGGAACACAAGGTTCGGTTGAATTTATGTTTGACCACACCTGTAATTTCCGTATTCCAAAAGAAGGATTGGATCCAGAAGAATTGGAATTAGAATTCATTGATTTTGGTGCTGAAGAAGTTTTTGAAGACGAAGACGGAATCTTAATCTATGCGCCTTTTGGAAGTTTTGGAACTATTCAAAAAGAATTAGAGAACAGAGGTTTGGAAATTTTATCTTCAGGTTTTGAAAGAATTCCTCAAATTACTAAAAAGCTAACCGAAGATCAGGTAGCTGATGTGGAAAAACTAATTGAAAAAATTGAAGAGGATGATGACGTGATGAACGTATATCATACTATGGAAGAATAAATTTTCTATTCTATATAAAATAAAAAACTCTCGAATAATCGAGAGTTTTTTTTATGTTGCTATTTTTGAATTATTATTTTATGAATTCAATTTTTTGAGCTTCTTCTTCGTTAACACTATCAAAAAATCCTTGTTCATTCATCCAGTCGTCACTAAATACTTTACTCATATAACGTGAGCCATGATCTGGAAATATAGCTATTACATTACTATCTGGAGTAAACTCTCCTTCATCAGCATATTGCTTAATAGCTTGAAAAACAGCTCCCGAAGTATACCCTACAAATAAGCCTTCTGTTTTAGCTAATTCACGAGTAGCATGAGCACTTTCTTCGTCAGTTACTTTCATGAATTTGTCAATTACATCAAAATCAGTAACCGATGGGATTAAATTTTTACCCAAACCCTCAATTCGATACGGATAGATTTCTTCTTTATCAAATTCTCTTGTCTCGTGGTATTTTTTTAATACTGAACCAAAAGCATCCACACCTAAAATTTTAATATTGGGATTTTGCTCTTTCAAATACTTGGCCGTCCCAGAGATAGTACCTCCTGTTCCGCTACAAGCAACAAGGTGCGTGATTTTTCCGTTAGTTTGTTTCCAAATCTCAGGCCCTGTGCTCAAATAGTGAGCATCAAAATTCAATTGATTGAAATATTGGTTGATGTATACCGAACCTTTTGTTTCTTCGTGCAAACGTTTAGCAACACTGTAATACGAACGTTCATCATCTGCTGAAACGTGAGCTGGGCAAACATATACTTTAGCCCCCATCGCACGAAGCATATCGATTTTATCTTTAGACGATTTTGAACTCACGGCAAGAATACAGTTGTATCCTTTTATAATACTTACCATTGCCAAACTAAATCCTGTATTACCTGAAGTAGTCTCTACGATAGTATCGCCAGGATTCAAGATTCCTTGTTTCTCAGCTTGTTCAATAATGTATAATGCAATTCTGTCTTTAGAAGAATGACCCGGATTAAATGCTTCAACCTTAGCATAGAAATTTCCTTCCATACTTTCAGTTACCTTTTTTAGCTTAATTAGGGGTGTATTTCCTATTAAGTCTAAAACCGAGTTATAAGCATTTATTTCTTCTTTCATATAAAAAAAGTTAATTAAGGTCATTTTTGGATCGCCCCAATTTGAAGCAAATTTAACATTATTTTTCTAATTATTTTTTAATTTGCTCTAAATCTAATAAAAAAGCATACTCTTTTGCCAATTCTTTAATCGCTTCAAATCGTCCTGAGGCACCGCCATGACCCGCATCCATATTGGTATTCAGGTACAAAACGGCATCTCCTTTTTTATGAGTACGTAATTTAGCAACCCATTTTGCTGGTTCCCAATATTGTACTTGCGAATCGTGTAATCCTGTCGAAACGTACATATTAGGATATTCTTGCTCTCGCACATTATCATAAGGTGAATAGGACAACATATAGTCGTAATATTTTTTATTGTTAGGATTACCCCATTCATCATACTCTCCTGTAGTTAAGGGAATACTGTCATCTAACATCGTCGTTACGACATCTACAAAAGGTACTTGAGCAATCACGCCATGATACAACTCAGGAGCCATATTAATAACTGCTCCCATCAGCAAACCTCCTGCTGATCCGCCCTCGGCATACAAATGAGCCGGTGAAGTATACTTTTCCTGAATTAAAAATCGAGAACAATCGATAAAATCAGTGAACGTATTTTTTTTCTTTAACAATTTTCCATCTTCATACCATTGTCTCCCTAAATCTTCCCCACCTCGAATGTGTGCAATGGCAAAAATGAATCCACGATCCAACAAAGTCAATCGAGTAGTTGAAAAATAAGGTTCCATAGTAGCCCCATACGAACCATACGCATATTGCAACAAAGGATTTGTACCATCTTTCTTCAATTCTTTGCGATATACCATAGAAATAGGTACCTTGGTTCCGTCTTGAGCTGTAGCCCAAACCCGTTCTTCAACATAATTATTTTTGTCAAATCGACCTCCCAAAACGGCTTGCTCTTTCTTGATTTCTTTTTCTTTGGTCTTCATATTGAAATCAATTACCGAAGAAGGAGTAGCCAACGATTGATAACTATAACGCAAAACATCGGTATCAAAATCAACGTTTGTAGTTGTGTAGGCATTATAGGTTTCGCTTCCAAAAGGCAAGTAATACTCTCCTTCTCCACTCCAAGGCATAATGCGAATATGATTCAGTCCATTGGAACGTTCTTCTACCACCAAATAATTCCTGAAAATCTCAATATCCTCAATCAATACCTCTTCTCTATGGGCAATCACTTCTTTCCAATGCTTCTTTTCGGTCGCATTTTCGGGAGTTTTCATTAATTTAAAATTGGTAGCTTTATCTTTATTTGTCAAAATATAAAACGAATCTCCAAAGTGGGAAATGCTGTATTCTAGTCCGCGAACTCTAGGCTGAAACACCTTAAATTCTCCATCTGGGGTGTCCGAAGGTAAAATTCGATATTCAGTGGTTAAAGTACTTTCAGAGCCTATAACAATGTATTTCTTCGATTTTTCTTTTCCTACCGAAACATTGAACGTATCGTCTTTCTCTTCATAAACTAAACTGTCTGCAGTAGCCAAAGTTCCTAATTTGTGTTTAAAAACGGTATCCGAACGTAAGGTAACTTTGTCTTGTCTTGTATAAAAAAGGGTTAGATTATCATTGGCCCAAACGGAACCTCCCGTTGCATTTTCAATGACATCTGAAAGAATTTCATTGGTCTCTAAATTCTTAATTTTAATGGTATAAATACGCCTTCCAACAGTGTCTACTCCAAAGGAAGCATAGCGATTATCAGGACTCACACTCAAACCACCTAATTGAAAAAAGGCATGCCCCTTGGCTAATTCGTTACAATCAAACAAGATTTCTTCCTTGGCTTCCAAACTTCCCTTTTTTCTAGAATAGATAGGATAATCTTGTCCTTTCTCAAAACGCGTGATGTAATAATACCCATTGTATAAATACGGAACCGATTGATCGTCTTCTTTGATACGGCCTTTCATTTCCTCAAACAATTCCTTTTGAAAATCCTTGGTATGAGCTGTCATGGCTTCATAATAGGCATTTTCTTGATTCAGATAATCAATCACTTCAGGATTTTCCCTATCGTTTAACCAAAAATAATTATCGATTCGAATCTCATTATGTTTCTTTAATTTTTTAGGAAGGATTTTTGCTTTTGGAGCGGCAATAGATATAGACATCTTAGGATTTTTTTTATTAAAATGAAGGTACAAAAATAAGGCAAAGCCTATTGAAAAATCTGCTATTTTAACTTTATTTTATTATGTAATTACAGTCGGAATGTACTAATTTTGTAGTCCAACTTAACAAACAGAGACAAAATGGATTTAATGGGAATGATGGGTAAATTGAGAGAAACCCAACAAAAAATAGAAGATACTAAAAAACGTTTGGATACCGTTCTTATTGACGAACAAAGTACCGACGGAACACTAAAAGTTACTTTAACTGCTAATAGAGTTATCAAATCAATTTCAATTGACGATGCATTATTGGAAGACAAAGAACAACTAGAAGATTATTTAATCTTGGTTTTGAATAAAGCTATCGAGAAAGCAACTAAAGTAAACGAAGCCGAATTAGATGCAGTAGCCAAAATGGACATGCCAATGATTCCAGGAATGGATAATTTGTTTAAATAGTTTACACTATTCGAATTGCAGGATATCCTGAAACAAAATCAACTAAATTTTGTTTCAGGAAATCTTGTAAATGAACCGAATTCAAATGCGCTTGAAAATCAAATTCCGAATAAAATCCCTCCCAAACAATAATTTGTTTCGCATCAGTTGTATTCGAATGTAGTTCAAACAAAAAATTCCCTGCTTCTAACTTAGTTTCTGCTTGTAATTTTTTTAATGCTTCGATTGCCCTATCAAAATCTACCTCGGGTTTAATTGCTAAAATAGCAGTAGAAAAATAGTGCGAATTGGGTTTTGCAACTGGTTCAATCAAATCCCATAAGTTACCGTACAAGTCCTCAAAAACTAAAACCTTTCCGTAATTTTCTTGCTTAGGTTCACGAACAATATTGACTTTGTTTTCAACTAAATTTTGATGTTCTCTTTCTAAATTATCCGTATTCATAAACAAGAAAACACGTCCGCCCGTTTGATTTCCAACAGATTTTAACTGTTCTCCATTGGCCGCTTTTGCTAATAATAATCGGCATTGTGAATTTTTTGGAGCAACAACAACCCAACGTTTGGAATCACTAAGTACCGTATCTTCTATTAAAACAAAATACAATTGCTTCGTATAAAAAGCAATTGCTTCGTCATAGTCTTTAACTACTAAAGTAATTTGATTGATGTGATTTTCCATCTCTAAACTACCAACTTTTCTAGTGTTTCTAAGACATAAGTATGCATCACTTCTCGGTAGTCCAAATGCGTTACAATTCGCAATTTGCCTTGTCCCATCGAACTAATTAAAATATTTTTTTGTTTTAGTTTTTCTATCAAATCGGCTTCCTTTATTTGTGGTGCCAATGAAAAAATCAAAATATTAGTTTCTACAGGTTCAACTGAAGCTACCCAATCCTTTTGTTCTAAAACAGTTGCCAATTCTTTAGCACGTCGATGATCATCAGCTAAACGCTCTATATTATTATCCAAAGCATAAATTCCGGCTGCTGCCAAATAACCTACTTGACGCATTCCTCCTCCAAAAATTTTTCGAACACGCAAGGCGCGATGAATCGTTTTTTTGTCAGCCAATAAGACAGAGCCAATGGGCGCACCTAATCCTTTAGACAAACAAACCGAAATCGTATCAAATAGTTTTCCAAATTCTTTTGGATCTTGGTTCTTAGCAACCAAAGCATTCCAGATTCGGGCACCATCCAAATGAAATTTCAAATTGTATTCTGTACAAACTTCTTTGATTTGGCGTAAATGGTCCAATTCGTAACACGCTCCCCCACCTTTATTTGTGGTGTTTTCTACACAAACCAAACTCGTCAACGGACTGTGATAAAACTCTGGATCGTTAATCGCTGCTTTGACTTGAGGAGCTGTAATCATTCCGCGATTTCCGTCTAATAAACAACACGAAACCCCACTGTTAAAAGAAACTCCACCACCTTCGTAGTTATATACGTGAGCATATTTATCTGCTATTAACTGTTCGCCCGGTTGGGTATGCAGTTTGATTGCCGTTTGATTGGCCATTGTTCCTGATGGAAAAAACAATCCCGCTTCCATTCCGAATAATGCTGCTACTTTAGCTTCTAACTCAATCACTGTTGGGTCTTGTTTGTAAACATCATCACCTACAGCAGCGTTAAACATATACTGTAACATTTCGTGTGTAGGCTTGGTAATGGTGTCGCTAACTAAGTTTATTTCCATTTTTATGTTTTTATAGTGAAGGACAAACAATTCCCGAATTGTCTTTCCTTAAAAAAGTCTTATTTTTGCCTCACAAAATTACATAATTTATGACAACTACCGAACAAATAAAAGGTATTGTAGAACGCCTTGGTGCGTTGAGGAGGTATCTTTGACGTTGATGCCAAATTAATTGAAATAACAAACGAAGAAGAAAAGACGTTTGCTCCTGACTTTTGGAACAATGCCAAAGAAGCTGAAATCGTTGTTAAAAACCTTCGAAACAAAAAAAAGTGGATTGAAGATTACAACAAAGCGGTTGAGCTGAGTGATGAATTGCAATTGGCGTATGAATTTTACAAAGAAGGCGAACTTTCTGTAGAAGAATTAGACGAACAATATCATGCCACCGAGTTGCATATAGAAAGTATTGAATTCAAGAACATGCTTTCGGAAGAAGGTGATACTTTGAGTGCGGTACTCCAAATTACAGCCGGTGCTGGTGGAACAGAAAGTTGTGATTGGGCCTCTATGCTCATGAGGATGTACTTAATGTGGGCCGAAAAACAAGGATACAAAGTCAAAGAATTGAACTTTCAAGAAGGTGATGTAGCGGGAATCAAAACCGTGACTTTGGAAATTGAAGGTGATTATGCTTTTGGTTATTTAAAAGGAGAAAATGGGGTGCATCGATTAGTCCGAATTTCGCCTTTTGATAGCAATGCTAAACGTCATACCTCTTTTGCATCTGTTTATGTGTATCCTTTGGTGGATGACACTATCGAAATTGACATCAATCCGGCAGATATTGAAATCACCACCGCACGTTCTAGTGGTGCTGGTGGGCAAAATGTGAACAAGGTAGAAACCAAAGTACAATTGGTACACAAACCGACAGGAATTCAGATTCAATGTTCGGAAACACGTTCGCAACACGACAATAGAAACCGTGCCATGCAAATGCTTCGTTCGCAATTGTATGAAATTGAGTTGAAAAAACAACTCGCTCAACGTGCCGATATCGAAGCGGGAAAAATGAAAATTGAATGGGGTTCGCAAATTAGAAACTATGTCATGCATCCCTACAAATTAGTCAAAGACGTTCGTAGCGGATTTGAATCAACCGATGTCGATGCCGTGATGAATGGCGAAATTGACAATTTCTTGAAAGCCTATCTTATGATGATGGGACAAAAAGAAGACGAATAAATTGTAGTAGCACTAAAAACAACACTCCTCAACCTTCCTAATTAGAATGGTTTGAGGAGTTTTTATTTTCAAAAAGTTGCTCATTCAAAAGGAATTGAGTTTATTTGGTGATTATACCACCAAAAAACCGACCAAAAACTATGAAATCCTACTCTATTCAAGAACTTAACGAAGTACTTCAGGGAACTATTGTTGGACTAACCAATCAAACAATAACAGCTCCCGAACAATTAGACGAAGCTTCGGAAACTGAAATTTCCTTCATTGGACATAGAAAATACGAAAAAAATTGGGCTACTTCAAAAGCGTGTGCCGCTGTTGTTAATGAAGACATTAGCATTGAACCTGGAGACAATCGGGCTTTTATCAAAGTTAAAAATGCTGATTTGGCCATGTCGCAAGTGTTGGAACTTTTTGCTCCGCCAAGTCCTGTATTTCATGTTGAAATTCATCCAACTGCTGTGATTGATGCTACGGCAACTATTGGAAAAGGAAGTAAAATTGGCGCCAATGTGTATGTAGGTCCAAAAACAACCATCGGAGAAAATTCAATCCTCTACCCTAACGTAACCGTATTGGACGAATGTTCCATTGGAAATAATACTGTAATTTGGTCAGGAACTGTCGTTAGAGAGCGTTGCCATATTGGTCACCATTGTATTATTCATCCTAATGCGACTATTGGTGCAGATGGCTTTGGTTTTAGACCTGATCCACAAAAAGGCCTGGTAAAGATTCCGCAAATTGGGAATGTGGTGATTGGTAATGGCGTAGAAATTGGCGCTAACTCTTGCGTGGATAGAGGCAAATTCAGCTCAACCATTTTAGGTGACGGATGTAAAATTGACAATTTAGTTCAAATTGGTCACAATAGTAAATTAGGTCGTTTTTGTATTATGGCTGGAAACTCTGGATTAGCAGGTTCCGTAACTTTGGGTAATGGCGTCATCATTGGCGGAAGCGCTTCGATTAAAGATCACACTACTCTTGGCGATGGAGCCATTGTAGGTGCGGGTTCTGGTGTAGTTGGCGATGTGGCTGCAGGCAAAACCGTTTTAGGCTACCCGGCCGTTGACGCTAGAGATGCGCTGAAACAATGGGCGATATTAAAACGTTTAGTGGAAGACTCTAAAAATAAATAAGAACCAAAAAGGAATTAAAAATCATCATTTGGAGCCACTTTTCAAATGATGATTTTGTATTTTAGCGCTATCAATACTTGACAAACAATTGCAAATGGATTTGAATTTCAATAAAAACGAAGATCACAACAAACTGTTACTTTCTAAATTACGTAAAAAACTAAGCGAAGTAAAATTAGGCGGCGGAGAAAAACGCATCCAAAAATTACATGCCGAAGGAAAAATGACAGCTCGTGAACGCATTGATTATTTGCTCGATGCCAACGAAAAAAGTATTGAAATTGGTGCCTTTGTTGGAGAAGGAATGTACAAAGAACACGGTGGTTGTCCGTCAGGTGGCGTGGTGGTTAAAGTAGGGTATATCAAAGGAAAGCAATGTATTGTAGTTGCTAATGATGCTACTGTTAAAGCGGGTGCTTGGTTCCCAATAACCGCTAAGAAAAACCTTCGCGCGCAAGAAATTGCCATGGAAAATCGCATTCCTATTATTTATTTAGTGGATAGTGCCGGTGTGTATTTGCCTTTGCAAGATGAAATTTTTCCAGACAAAGAACACTTTGGACGCATATTCAGAAACAATGCTTTGATGAGCAGTATGGGAATTACCCAAATTTCGGCAGTGATGGGAAGTTGCGTAGCAGGTGGTGCCTATTTGCCCATTATGAGTGACGAAGCTTTGATTGTGGACAAAACAGGGAGTATCTTTTTGGCAGGAAGTTATTTGGTCAAAGCCGCCATTGGCGAAAGCATTGATAACGAAACTTTGGGTGGCGCAACTACACATTGCGAAATCTCAGGAGTGACCGATTATAAAGCCAAAGACGACAAAGATGCTTTGGACAAAATAAAAAATATCGTGGATAAAATTGGAGATTACGATAAAGCCGGTTTTAACCGAATCCAACCAAAAAAACCCACTCAAGACGAAAACGAATTGTATGGCGTACTTCCAAAAGCGCGTACCGATCAATACGATATGATGGA
>CAZOHO010000067.1:0-10550 GCA_964579755.1 uncultured Flavobacterium sp. | reverse complement strand
GTACAAAAAAAGCAACCGTAGTTGCTGTTATTTTTACATTTATAGAGTAAATATTAGCTTTTCATTGTGGACACGAGCAAGATGCTCGCGCCAGCAGGGGGCTTCCCTATTTGATTTATTTGTCTTAACAGCAATTGTTGGGGGGACTACCGGAGGAAGAATAGAACTAATAGAGTAATGAGTGGGAGGGCTCTTCAAAAACGTGCACATGAAAAATTTTCTGAATTCTGCACACTACATTTATTTATTAGACTATCGTCATTTTTACGGTTTTACCGCAACTAAGTCAATATTTGGCATTTTATAATTGTCTTGCGGGATGTTATATGATGACATTATAATTGAATTGCAAGAACGATTAACTGAAAAGTGGTGTTTTTTGTAAGTTTTAACATTGTAATATTTTTTTTATTACATTTGACATACCCCACTGAATAAATAGCTTTTAAACAAGTTCTTATAAATATTCTTTTAACTTAAACCAAATCTACTATGAGAAAATCATTTTTACTATTCCTTTTTTTAGGGATTTCTATTTTCATCTCTTGTGAGTCACAAGAAGACATCTTCAAAAATCAAGAAAATGTTAGTTCTATTTACAAAACTACAATTAACAATTATTTGACAAAAATAAAGTTAACTGCTGCGGGCAATATTGAAAACGCCAAGAAAATTAATATTCTCATTGAATCCTTAGACTACACCAATGTAAGAGTATATGATTTTCAATCGCCAAAGAAAATACTAGTAGTAAATCTTAATAACTCATCAGGTTCTTCGAGTGCAGTTCAAACAAAAGTTTTATTTGTGATTTTGAACGAAGAAATAATTAGTTCGAGATTAGTCACCATCGATAATAATTCAAGTGCTAGTTTCAACTATATGACGATAATATCTGCTTTTAAAAAAGACACTAACATAAGTGGTTATTCTGGTACTATTACATTTTTTAATTTATTTCAAAGAATGTTGCTCTCAAATCAATACTACAATGGAAATTTGGTTATTAGTAAAGCGATTGAAAAAAATCCTAATGCCATGATGAGCAAAAGTGTTTTATGTATTGAATGGTATCTGGTAACCACTTATCAAGACGGTTTTCAAACTAAAGAATACCAATATACAACATGTGATAGTTGTTCTTTAGATGAAATTTTCGAATCTCTTTGTAATAGTGATGACGGTACTGGAGGATCGGGTGGAATAGATGCCTCACAGGAAATCGAAGATCAAATTGATGATAGTAAATTGGATCCGTGTACTAAAGGCGTTTTGGATAAACTTAAAAATTTAACAAACTCTGACATTGCAAGTATTTTTGAAAAATTTGGTGTACCAGCAAATGGAACTTACAATATCGAAATTGTTTTAGGAAAACCTAAAGATAATGCAAAAGCTTCTACTGCAAGTGTTGAACAAAACAATTATAAGATAACTATTTTAGACACATATATTTATGGGACTGATAATAATGGAAGACCTCCTACAGATTTATCAATTGCTACAGTAATCATTCACGAATTGGTTCACGCAAATTTCCTTGCATTGTTTGATGATTATCATAATAATGGTGATATTTGTGCTTATGACAATTTTACTTGTTTGTATGAAAACTATGTTTCTAAAAATTATCAAGGCACAATAGATGCGCAACATGCCCAAATGTTTGATAGTTATATCGACAAAATGGCATCAATGTTAGCAGAATTCAAGCCTGGACAGTCCTATGAATTCTATCGAGATCTTGCCATGTCTACTATGACTGGATTACAATATTTTGAAGACAGATACCCAAAGGATAGTGCCGAAAGAAGTAGAATAATACAAAGTCGTCTAGCTGAAGACAACAATGAAGTCAGAGGCGATATTTTACCTAAAGGAACACCATGCTCAAAATAAACATATCATGAAAAAAATTATTTATACAATATTAACCCTAACACTTCTTTCCTGTTCCTCAACAAACATAGAAAGACAAATTTTGAGTGATTTTTTAGAAGTAGAATACAAAAAATTTCCTTCTACTAATGTAATTTTAGACAAGGCCTATCCCCGTACAAAATCTTTGGACTACTACATTATGGCCTATGAAGATAGAAATATTCGTATGGGAGATTGGATAAGAATTTCTCCAAAAGGCTACCCGCCATACAATTTTCCAATAGACATAAAAGTGGCAAAAGAATTAAAATCGAAATACAAAGACGACACTACTTACTATTGGAAGAAAAAGGATTTTTACAAACCAAAATTCAAAATTATTAGTAGATATGAATTATTTAACAGGAATAGTTCATTTAATAAGAATTTTTTTGATGGTCATGGTTTTGCTTTTTCTAAACCAATTGTTAGTTCAAATCATAAATATGCTTTTTTATTTTATTCTGATTTCTCAGTGGGCCTTGTTGATACTGGTAGAGTTGAAGCTGTGTTGATGGAAAATATAAATGGAAAATGGAAAATAATAGCATCATATATAGATCCTAACGTTCACTAATAATAAAAAGTTTTTATATGAAATCAAAAAAAATAATTATCTTTATTACGTTTCAAAAAAAATGCCTAAAAAAACAACGGTAATAATATTTCCTATTCTTTGTTTTCTATTTTCCTGTTCCTCTACATACATAGAAAAACAAATTTTGAACGATTTTATAAATGAGCAGAATAAAAACGGCCGCACAATTAAAGTAATTGTAGATAAGTCCTATCCCCGTACAAAATCTTTGGACTACTATGTCATGGCTTATGAAGATAGAAATATTCCCTGCTGGCGCGAGCATCTTGCTCGTGCCATGTAAATAAACAAATCAATCCAGTTGATTGACATTACTAAACAAATATACTGAAAATTCTTTCTAATTGATACCCACAAAAAAAACCGCTGCTCAAAGTCTCCGATGGCGCGGATTTACAATCCGTGCCTACCGTAGATGGTAGGCGCCCGCTGGCGCGAGCAACTTGTTTGTGCCACTAATTCAACCCTCGCTGCACAAAGTCTCCTGACTTTGTGCTTAATCAAATATAATAAAAAAACTTTCAAAAAAACACAAACAAAAAAACCCACTGTTTCCAGTGGGTTTGTGATGTGAGCGCTATAAATTTAAAATCAAACCAACGAATTGATTTCATGACAACTATTGGTTAAATACAAAACAAGAAAGAACAGTCAAAATTGAATCAACAACCAAAAATGTCACTCAAATTAAAAACAAGGGTATAAATAGTTGAAATATTCAATATCATATAGAACATTTTGTATCTTTAAGTCAGGGTAAAATGACGAATTTAATTATTCAAAAGCAATCAAAAACTATATTTGGATTTTTTGCCCAATGACAAATGACAATTAAAGGATTTATTTAGACGATCAAAACCAAAGAAATTGCAATCCCTTATTTCAAAAAAGATATAACTATTTGCAGTTCCATGGAAAATGTAAATATTATGACACATATATATACTATTAAAGGAATGACGTGTGATGGATGTCGCACAAAAATTGAAAAAGTATTAAATACACTTGAGGGGATTGAAGCTAAAGTTTCATTAAATCCTTCCATAGCTACTATTACTATGGAAAAACATATTCCAACAACCCAATTACAAGATGCATTATTTACCATTGGAGAATACACCATAGAAATAGCCAATAGCAAAACAACACAGCCAGTTAGAACCAATGAAGAAACTACAGAATCTTGTTGTTCATCCCATTCAAAAAGCAATTCAAAAGAAGTCAATATCCCAATTGATGTTAATCTAAATGGAAAATACTATTGTCCAATGCACTGTGAAGGGGAAAAAGTCTATAATAAAGCTGGAGATTGTCCGGTATGTGGCATGGATTTAGTCAAAGTACCCGAATTGATCGTTAGCAAAAGCCAATATACTTGTCCAATGCATCCTGAAGTAATTAGCGAAACAGAAGGTTCTTGTCCAATTTGCGGTATGGATTTGGTGCTCATGGAACCTAGCGATAGCGAAGACCAAAAGATTTATAAGGATTTGGTAAATAAAATGAAAATTACAGTTGTATTTACAATTCCCATTTTCGCCATTGCAATGATAGAAATGGCACATGATAATCCATTGCTCCAACTAATGAGTACTTCAAAATGGAATTGGGTACAACTACTATTATCACTTCCGATTGTTTTCTATACTTGCTGGATATTCTTCGTTCGTGCTTGGAAATCAATAATTACTTGGAACTTGAATATGTTTACACTTATCGGAATTGGCACAGGTGTAGCTTTCTTATTCAGCTTAGTAGGTATGTTTTTTCCAGATAGTTTTCCAAGTGAATTCAAAACCGAGCACGGAACAGTCTCACTTTATTTTGAAGCTACAACAGTTATTCTTTCATTAGTTTTGTTAGGGCAATTACTAGAAGCAAGAGCACATAGTCAAACTAGTAGTGCTATTAAAGAATTATTAAAATTAGCACCAACTGAAGCAACTTTAGTAATTGATGGGAACGATACCTCAATTTCAATTCACGATATAAAAAAAGGAGATGTATTGCGTGTAAAACCTGGAGATAAAATTCCAGTTGACGGGAAAATAAAAAATGGAGAAAGTAGTATCGATGAATCAATGATTACCGGAGAACCTATTCCTATCGATAAAAAGGAAAATGACAATGTGATAGCAGGAACTATAAATGGCAACAAATCCTTTGAAATGATTGCAGAAAAAGTGGGTTCTGAAACCTTACTTTCTCAAATTGTTCAAATGGTAAATAATGCCAGTCGTTCAAGAGCACCTATTCAAAAATTAGCCGATAGTATTGCTAAATACTTTGTTCCAACAGTAGTCGTTATTTCAGTAATAACATTCTTTATTTGGGCAAAATTTGGCCCTGAGCCCTCATTAGTTTATAGTTTTATAAATGCTATTGCAGTTTTAATTATCGCATGTCCTTGTGCATTAGGATTAGCTACACCAATGTCAGTTATGGTTGGTGTTGGCAAAGGAGCTCAATCGGGAGTTTTGATAAAAAATGCCGAAGTATTAGAAAACATGAACAAAATAAATGTATTAATAACCGATAAAACTGGAACAATAACAGAAGGTAAACCATCTGTTGAAACCCTTTTTTCATCAAATAACGATGAAACTGATTTGTTACAAAGCATTGCATCTTTGAATCAATACAGCGAACATCCTCTGGCTCAAGCAGTCGTGAATTTTGCTAAAGCAAAAACAATTTCATTAATTGAAGTGAAAGATTTTGAAGCTATTGCTGGAAAAGGAGTTATGGGTACAGTAACCAATAAAAAAATAGCCTTAGGAAATAAAGAACTAATGGAACAAGTAAAAGCAACGATTACTGACTATTTAGAAAACAAAATTATTGCTGAACAGAAACTAGGAAAAACCGTTTCATACATTGCCGTTGATGGTCTTGCAATTGGTTTTATATCCATTACCGATGCAATAAAAACATCTAGTAAAGAAGTCATAAAAGAATTAATGCGTCAAGGAGTTGAAGTAATTATGCTTACGGGTGATAATGTAAATACTGCCAAAGCAGTTGCAGATGAATTAAATGTATCCTCCTACAAATCAGGTTGTTTACCCGAAGACAAATTAATTGAAATAAAACGGCTACAATCCGAAGGAAAAATTGTAGCAATGGCAGGCGATGGTATTAATGATGCTCCCGCACTAGCTCAAGCCGATATTGGGATCGCTATGGGTACAGGAACTGATGTAGCAATTGAAAGTGCTAAAATTACTCTAGTGAAAGGCGATTTACAAGGGATCATAAAAGCCAAGAATTTGAGTCATGCTGTGATGAGAAACATTAAACAGAACTTGTTCTTTGCTTTCTTTTACAATGTTTTAGGAATTCCAATTGCAGCAGGAGTTTTATACCCGTTTTTTGGGATTTTATTATCACCAATGATTGCTGCTTTAGCAATGAGTTTTAGCTCCGTTTCTGTAATTGTAAATGCTTTGCGATTAAGAAATTTGAAACTTTTGTAACAGGGATTTAATGAGCAATCTCCAATACCAAGAAAAGCCTTCAGCAGTTTCAATTTTATGACTTAGAAAATTAATTTCAATTTTCATGGTCGTGATTTATCCTTGATTTTGTTGTGAAAAATGCTTTTTTGTGGTGGTAAATGTAATAAACAAAAAAGTACAAAAACAAAAAAACCCACTGAAAACAGTGGGTTTGTGATGTGATCGCAGAAGGATTCGAACCTTCGACCGCCTGCTTAGAAGGCAGGTGCTCTATCCAGCTGAGCTATGCGACCAGTATTGTTGTTGTCGGGGTGGCAGGATTCGAACCTGCGGCCTCCTGCTCCCAAAGCAGGCGCGATAACCGGGCTACGCTACACCCCGAAAAAGCAAAATTAAATAAGCGGAGAGACAGGGACTCGAACCCTGGCGACGATTGCTCGTCGACAGATTAGCAATCTGCTCCATTACCACTCTGGCACCTCTCCAAGCTCAAAGAACGTGTCCTATTTTGCGGTGGCAAATGTAGCACATCATTGTATTAATAACAACTATTTTATGGCTTTTTTTACTTTTATTTTTAGATTTTCGTTAAATCAGTTCACAATCAAGGGAGTAGCCATAAATAAAATCTCCTAAATAATTCCCAAAACAGAATACTTAAATCAAAATTTGAATTTGCATAAAAAAGATTAAATTTGCTACATCAACTAATTAGAAGTACTATGAACAAAAGAGTCGTTATTGTTGCCGCTGCCCGAACTCCTATTGGAAGTTTTATGGGAGGATTATCTACTACTCCTGCCCCACAATTAGGAGCCGTTGCTATTAAAGGCGCACTAGAAAAAATCAATCTCGACCCTACTTTAGTTGACGAAGTGTTCATGGGCAATGTGGTACAAGCCGGCGTAGGCCAAGCCCCTGCACGACAAGCAGCTCTCTTTGCAGGTTTGCCCAATTCAGTGGCTTGTACAACCGTAAACAAAGTTTGTGCTTCTGGAATGAAATCAGTGATGTTTGCCGCTCAAACCATTCAATCTGGCGATGCCGAAATTGTGGTGGCAGGCGGAATGGAAAACATGAGTTTGATTCCACATTACACCCACCTTAGAGCTGGGACTAAATTTGGCCCAACTACACTACAAGACGGAATGCAGAAAGACGGACTTACCGATGCGTATGACAATACTGCTATGGGTGTTAGCGCCGACCTTTGTGCCAGCGAATATAAAATTTCAAGAGAAGAACAAGACCAGTTTGCTATTCAATCGTATGAGCGAAGTGCCAAAGCTTGGGAAACAGGAAAATTTGACAACGAAATTGTTCCGGTTGCAGTTCCTCAACGAAAGGGAGAGCCTGTAATCGTTTCAAAAGACGAAGAGTACACCAATGTAAAGCTAGACAGAATTAGCGGCTTAAATCCTGCTTTTACCAAAGACGGAACAGTAACTGCCGCCAATGCTTCTACCATTAACGATGGAGCAGCTGCTTTGGTAATTATGAGCGAAGAAAAAGCACTCGCATTGGGTTTACAACCTTTGGCTTATATCCTTTCATATGCCGATGCTGCTCAAGAACCAAAATGGTTTACTACTAGTCCAGCCTTAGCTCTTCCAAAAGCCTTGAAAAAAGCGAACCTTACTATTGAAGACGTAGACTATTTTGAGTTTAACGAAGCATTCTCTGTAGTAGGTTTGGCGAATGCCAAAATATTAAATATTGACCTCAATAAAGTGAATGTCAATGGTGGCGCCGTAGCGCTAGGACATCCGCTAGGCTGTTCAGGAGCTAGAATCATCGTTACCTTATTGAATGTTTTAGAACAAAATAACGGAAAAATTGGAGCAGCAGCCATCTGTAATGGCGGCGGTGGAGCTTCTGCAATACTAATTGAACGAGCCTAAATCATTCCATTGATTTACAATCATAACTATAAAGAGTCTTAGATGTTTGGAATTTGTAACCTAGCCATTATCCCACTTCGATTGGAGCCAAGCGACAGAAGCGAAATTGTTTCTCAAGTCTTATTTGGCGAACATTTCGAAGTGTTAGAAGAGTTAAAACAATGGCGCCGAATCCGACTATACTATGATGATTATGAAGGTTGGGTAGACTCGAAACAATTTCAAATTATTACTGAATCGGCATACAACACCCTTTCAAAAGAACCGATTGTATTAAATGCTGATTTGATTGATTACATTTCGGCACCCAATAACACCTTGCTTCCCATTCCTTTAGGAGCATCCCTTTCTTTTTTAAATCACAGCGACATCAATACCGCTCATTTTGAATTTGAAGGTACTAAAACAAGCGGAATACAAGACAAAAGTAAATTGATCAATACCGCTTTTATGTATTTAAACGCGCCCTATTTATGGGGAGGAAAAACGCCTTTTGGAATTGACTGTTCTGGGTTTACTCAAATGGTGTACAAATTGAACGGCTACCATTTATTTAGAGATGCTTCGCAACAAGCCACGCAAGGGGAAGCCTTAAGTTTTATTGAAGAAAGTGAACCTGGAGATTTAGCTTTTTTTGACAACGAAGAAGGTAACATTATTCACGTAGGCATCATTATGGAAAACAATTACATCATTCACGCTAGCGGAAAAGTACGTATCGATCGACTGGATCACTTGGGGATTTTTAACCCCGAAACTCAAAAACATACTCACAAATTAAGAGTCATCAAAAAAGTAATATAAATAAAAAAGCCGAATTTTTCAATTCGGCTTTTTTATGTCTGATAAAATGAATTTATTTTTTCATTTTAGCTTTTAACGCTTTTGCTTTTTCAGTCATTTCTAAAGCTCTATACACGCTTAACAAAGTTCCTTTTACTTCCTCGTTAGTACCGTCTAATTCAGACGCTTTTTCCAAGTAAGGCAAAGCAGATGTAAATACAACTTCTCTTTGTTTTTTTAGCACTTCGTAACGTTTGTTGTCTTTTTCAGAATTTCCTAATTTTTGAATTTCTTCAAATAATTTTTTATCAGCATCTAATTTTAAGATTGCCAAGTTCAAATATGCGTTTACATAATCTGGTTTAATCTCGATAGCTCTTTTGTAATACTTCTCAGCTTCCACTAAATTTTTAGCATTATAACTGATTACACCTAAGTTAAAAACCAAGTCAGCATCGTTTGGACTTTGTGCCAATACTTCTGTGATTAATTTTTTGTAGGTATCAAAATCTTTAGTATCCAAGTATAAATTAGCTTCTGTTAAAATCAAGGTTTTATCCTCTGGGTTAGCAACTCTTGCTTCTGCAATTGCTTTTTTAGCTTCTGCCACTTTTCCATTTTGAACTAAAATTAAGGCCATGTTTTTGTAGATTTCACCTCTTTTTGATGGCAATTCTTCGTTTCTTGGCTTTTCATGAGTTCCTATTTTTACCATTTGGTCTCTTTCTTTGGCGGTAGAGAAAATTTGCTCTTCACCATTGATTTTGTTTACCGCATAGAAATTAGTCCCTTTTCCAGAATAATTTAATTTTTTCAACTCATCATACGCATTATACGCTGTTTCATACTCTTTAGCATTTACATAAGTAGAAGCTGCATAGTACAAATTGATCGTGTCTTTTTTGTCTAACAAATAAGCATCATATAATTTTTTTGCTCCAATAGCATGCTTTTCAGCTTTTGAATCTGCAATAGCAGCATTGATTAGTTTGTATTTAATATCAATAATTGAAGTACTTGCTTGAGCTGAATATTTTGCTTTTCCTGAAGCTTTTTCAATAGCTAATAAATCTTGGTACGCTTTTGCTGCAGCCGAAAGATTTTTATCGGTATCTTCATTTTTATTGGCTAAAGCCAAATGTGCATTTCCTTTTACAAAACAGAATTGTGCTTTTTCAGCATCTGGCGCAGTTGCAGAAGCAGACTCCGCTCCTTGTAAAATAGTAATTGCTTCTTGAGCATTACCTGCTTTTAAGGCTTTTTCAGCCGCTTTGATTTGGTCTTTTTGAGCAAAAGTGGCAACTGATAGCAATAATGCTGATGCAAGTAGTACATATTTACTTTTCATAGTATTCTAAATTTTATTTTTATTTAATGTATTGGTTTTAATTATTCGTCTGAATCGTCTTCGTCAGTGTCATCAACATCTTCTTCGTCTTCGATTTCCTCTTCTTCCTCGTCCTCATCGTCTGTAGCTCCATCATCTTCTAGTACTTCTAGAACAGGCTTCACTCTTTCAATAACTTCGACTTCAATTGGATTACCGTCTTCGTCTAATTCTACTTCAGCAGGATCGTCTTTCATCACTTTGGTTACCGCAGCAATAGAGTCATTCCCTTTGATGTTGATCAATTTAACTCCTTGAGTGGCACGTCCCATGACACGAAGATCTTCCACTGCCATTCTGATAGTCAATCCTGATTTGTTGATAATCATCAAATCATCATTGTCAGTCACTGCATTAATCGAGATCAATTGACCTGTTTTTTCAGTAATGTTCAATGTTTTTACACCTTTTCCACCACGATTCGTGATTCTGTACTCGTCTAAGCTAGAACGTTTACCGTAACCATTTTCAGCAACAACTAAAATTTCGCTGCTCATATCGTT
>CAZOHO010000066.1:0-10594 GCA_964579755.1 uncultured Flavobacterium sp. | reverse complement strand
AATAGCGAGTGTACCGTTGGTTCCCGAAGGGAAATAGGTTCTTGTTAACACTAAAACCATCTATAGTCCACTCACTTGAACTAACGATAGCGGGTTAAATGCCCCATTTTTAAGTGGGTACATCGCACCATTTACCTCTTGGTAAAATTCTACTCCTAAAGCCAAAAACAACGGTTTGGTGCTATTAGGAGTCACCGGATTGACATGGTTGATCACTGCCGTAGCAGTAGTATCCCAAGCAAGGATTACCGTCTCCGAACTGCTGCTTACAAAAGTTTCCGCCTCAAAATCGACCTCCGCCCCCGCAGATACAATTTTAAAATGCGTAGTCCCTCCAGGTGCAGCAATCATATTCAACGGAATGAAAGAAGCCATATTCAGCTTGATTTCGCCAGCTACTCTGTCGATTGTTCCCGTAAAAGGAGCAAACAAAGTAGTGCCTAGTTTCCCACCGATATTGAATTCAAAACCTAACAAGAGTTCTGCCTCGCCGTCAATGACATTGCGCAGCCCTCTTTCGTTGGTTTGATCCGCCTGAATCACTTTGATCATCGACTGCGTCAATCGGCTCACCATTCTACCATCGGCAGAATTCAAGAGTAAAGTTCGTAAAGCAGTACGCAAGGTTTTCCCTGCTTTGCCTGCTCTCCCAAATTCCGAACCGTTCTCTCGGGTGCGCTGAAACGCAGGATCACTAGCAATTCGATTGGCTTCAATACCGCCTTTCTCGCGTGCCAAATGCCCATCCTTAGTTTTATAAAAGGTAATATCCCCAATAGTCCCTTTTAATTTAATTATGCCTTTTTGTCTTGCCATAATTACCCCAAATCTTTGATTAATAATAAATTTCGATACTCGTACCAATCTTTTTTTACTGCAGCATTTTGATTGATTTTGAGCAAATATGATACTTAAACTTTTCATTTAAAATAAGCAATACTACCATTTGACCTATAATGACATAATTGACAAATAAAACAACAAATGACCTCTAAAATAATTTAGGGTAGCCAATATAGAATTAGCAAAATAGTGCTTAAATTTAGTTCCAAAATAAGCGCAGGAACAAGCCAGTCAACCCCCAATCAAAAGCATAGATAAAGTATGAAAACAGTCATTAAAAGAGTATGCATCTACCCAAAGGATATACAGCGCATTACAGGCAAGAGTTACCGTCAAAGCACTAGATTAATGCAAAAAATCAAAAGAGACCTCAACAAGCTCGAGAATGAGTTCTTAACGATAGATGAGTTCTGTACCTATTCAGGTATAAAATATGAACAACTAGACCACTTGATTATTGGATAAAAGTGAGCCAAATTTTAGTCGGCAGAAGTAGTAGAAAACACCTAAAATCAGTTCATTTTTTGGTCTTACTATTTTAATATGTAAATACAAATTCTTATATTTACATCATACGATTTACTATAATTTGAATAGTCAAACAAGGTGATAAATTCGGTTACCCTAAAATAAAAACCTTTGCAAACCCCTTATAAATAAGGAGTTTAGAAAGTAGTTCTATTCCCGGCGACTCCACAAAAAAGCCTTGTAATTAAAAATACAAGGCTTTTTTTTATAATTAATCACACTAAATTACAATCCCAATCTAAATCCGTTTTGTACCACAATTGTCCTTGGGTCACTGCTAAAGGGCAATCAAAATTATTCGTGTACAAAGCACCAGTTCCCAATCCTTGTGGCATTAAATTGTGTTGCAAAAAAGTCCATTGCGCAATTGCGTTTAAACCAATATTACTTTCCAAAGCTGAAGTAATCCACCAACCAATTTGGTATTTTTCGGCAAGTGTAATCCACTCTTGTGTCCCTCTAAATCCGCCAATAAAACTAGGCTTCAAAATAATGTATTGGGGTTTGATATTTTGCAACAAGGCTTCTTTTTCGGCTAAGCCAAAGACACCTATTAACTCTTCGTCTAAAGCAATAGGAAATGGAGCGGTTTTACATAGTTCCGACATACTGTCAGTGTTATTTTTTGCAATTGGCTGCTCAATACTATGTAACTCAAATTCAGATAATTGATTTAACTTATTTAAAGCTTCATTTTCATCAAAAGCCCCATTAGCATCTACTCGAATTTCGACTTGCTCAGCAGTAAAATTAGTTCGAATAAACCGCAATAATTGCAATTCTTTTTCAAAATCAATAGCTCCAATTTTCAATTTTACACATCGAAATCCGTCTGCTAATTTTCCCCCTATTTGTTCCTTCATAAATGTCTCTTCTCCCATCCAAATCAATCCATTAATTGGAATTGATTGTTGACCTTCGGTAAAGCCGGAAGGAAAGAGTAAAAACGGAGTTTCGCTATCCAAAGATTGGAATGCCATCTCTACTCCAAATTGAATTGAAGGAAATTCGATTAATGCTTCCCAAAGCACTTCTTTACCCAAATGAATATTCGCACAAGTCCAAGCTAATTTTTCTTCATAATCTGGACAATCATCACAACTAAGCCCACGAAGTATTCCACACTCGCCTATTCCCTTTTTGCCGTCTTGTTCTAAAACGATAAACCAGGTTTCCTTATCCGTCATAACTCCTCTAGAAGTTCCTGAAGGACGTTTAAAATGTAATAAATACTTATGATAGGTTGCTTTCAAAGGATATTATTCTAAAATTTTTAAAACAGCATCGAAGTCTTCATTTTGAATTCCTGCTTTTTGAAAAGCATCAAAATCCAATTTTGTTTTTTGCGTCCAACTCAAACTATCCGTTACATTTTGATTGAAATACGTTTTATGAATTGCTTTAGCTGACTTATAATTCCCGTTCAGCAAATAAGCATGCGCTAAATTCAACTGAATCAACAACTCTGTAGCGTCTAATTTTTCTCCTTCTTGCAACGCTTTAAGCGCTTTACTGTATTGCTTAGTAATCAAATAGTAATAGCCGAGTGTGTTGTAATCTAATGCTATAGCTTTGCCATTATTGATTATCGTGCTCAATTTAGCAATTGCAGCGCCATAACTGCCTTTTTTTGCTAAGATTGTGGCTTGTGTGCGTATATCTGAATTGAATGCGTCAGAAGCTCCCGTTTCGTTAAAACAAATTGTACCAAAATCTTTAAAAGCTTTATTGCGTTCTTCAATTAATAATTTTTGAAACTCTTTGAACGTGTATTTTGATTGGATTTTATCTGAAACGCAAACGCAAAAATCACCTGAATTAGTCATTTTTTGAGCCAAATTAGAGGTTTTACATTGATCAATAATCGCTTTGCGATTTTCTTTGGTCCAACCACAACTCAATTTGTAATCTACCCAAGGTACTACTTCCAATACAATTTTTTGATTCATGATCCAGTTTTTACTTTCAAAACCAAACCACAATAGATTATTTGATTTTAAACAAGTAGATTTATCCATAGACAGGCGTTTTGCATCTTTATTGACAGGTTCATCTTGAATAAAACAAGCTTCTTCTGTATTTCCAGTTGTCACATAATTATTCGCCGCATCAGCCTTAGAAAAAATAGCATATTTACATTTATCGTCTCCTGATATTTTCGAAACCAAAAATACAGCTCCTGCTGAACCTTGACTAATCCCTGTTGGGTCCGGAATGGCTTTTAGTACCGAAACCAAACTATTGGCCATTTGTTGGTTTTTGTCCAAAAGCGTGATACGGTAGATTACTTCAGTAGTCCCTGTTGGCAAATCGTCAATTTTAATTAGAATTCGATCTCGTGCCGAAACCACTACTTCTTTTGTAGTTGAACGTTCTTTGTCCCAATAACCTTCTTTCTGCGCAAACAGCACTGGAATAGCCACAAAAAAGAAAATGAACGAACTTATAATTTTTAACATAGCTGATTAATCTCTGTATTGTATTTTACTCCTAGTTGATTTGAAAATTGTAATTGATATTTATATTGTGCTACGAATTGTTTACAATTAAGTCCGAAAAGAAAAAAATCATACACAAAGCTAACAATACCGAAAGCCCAAATGTGCTCAATGCTACTTTTTTTAATTCAGGATCTAATAATTTGTTATTTTGATTTTTACGAACAGTTATTAGATGTTTTACTAAAGGTAAATAAGCAATTAAAAACAAGTATTGATCAAAATGAAAATGACTCAATAGTGCAAATATCAAAACTAAAACCATAGCACCTACTATCAAAAAGTAATGGTATTTTTTAGCATTTTCAATTCCCATTTTTACGACCAATGTATTCTTTCCTGATTTTCTATCCGAAGCTTCGTCACGCATATTGTTCAAATTCAGCACCGCTACGCTTAAGAAGCCAATAGCTGTTGCTGGCAAAATCAAAATCGCATCCAATTGTTTGGAATACAAAAAATTAACTCCGAGCGTACTTACTAATCCGAAAAACACAAATACAAATACATCTCCAAAACCACGGTAACCGTAAGCAGAGTTCCCCACTGTATAGCGAATAGCTGAAGCGATGGCTGCAATACCTAAAATCAAGTAAAATAACGAATAGCCTAAATTGTGTGCTCCAAAGGCCAGATAAATTAAATAAATAGCCGAAAACAAAGTCAATCCTGAAGTCAGAATTATAGCGCGCTTCATAGCCTGAGGAGTAATTACCCCTGACTGAATAGTTCGCTTTGGACCCACTCTATCTTCGTTATCTGTACCTTTAATTCCATCGCCATAATCATTGGCAAAATTCGAAAGGATTTGCAATCCTAAAGTAGTTAGAATAGCAAAAGTAAAAAGTTTCCAATTAAATACTTCAGTTGGAGTCAGTACATCATTCGTTGGATTTGCCAACGCATACATACTACCCACTATAATTCCAGAAACTGATAAGGGCAAGGTTCTTAATCGAGCAGCTTCGATCCAGTGTTTCATTTTTAGTTTTTATAAGATTATGTTTTAAAAGTGTAGCATTCTACCTTTTATGGCAACCATTTTTTCTCGAAATTCGGTTTTCTTTTTTCCAAAAAGGCATTTCTACCCTCTGTCGCTTCTTCGGTCATGTAGGCCAAACGAGTCGCTTCACCAGCAAAAACTTGTTGCCCAACCATACCATCATCGGTTAAATTCATGGCGAATTTCAACATTTTGATAGACGTTGGTGATTTAGCCAAAATTTCTTGCGCCCATTCGTAAGCAGTGTCTTCTAACTCATCGTGAGGAACAACCGCATTCACCATGCCCATTTCATATGCCTCTTGAGCCGAATAATTGCGGCCTAAGAAAAAGATTTCACGGGCTTTTTTCTGCCCCACCATTTTGGCTAAATAGGCCGATCCATAACCTCCGTCAAAACTTGTCACATCAGCATCGGTTTGTTTAAAAATAGCATGCTCTTTACTCGCTAAAGTCAAATCGCAAACTACGTGCAAACTATGACCACCACCCACAGCCCAACCAGGAACCACACAGATAACTGCTTTTGGCATAAAGCGAATCAATCGTTGTACATCTAAAATGTTCAATCTATGATAGCCGTCTTCACCAACATATCCTTGGTGTCCACGTGCTTTTTGATCCCCTCCACTGCAAAAAGACCATATTCCATCTTTAGAAGAAGGGCCTTCAGCTGATAACAAAACGACTCCAATTGAAGTGTCTTCTTGCGCATCGTGAAAAGCTTGTAATAATTCGGAAGTAGTTTTGGGACGAAACGCATTGCGCACCTCTGGGCGATTAAAAGCTATTCGTGCTACTCCATTGCATTTTTTATAGGTAATATCTTCAAATTCTCGGACGGTTTGCCAATCTATCTTGCTCATAATTCTTTGATTTGAGTGTAAAAATAAGTCATTTTTTAGATTCTCTCCTAAAAAGAAAACCTAAAGTTAGCGGTTCAACACAAAAAAAGGCAACTCAATAAAATGAATTGCCTTTTGCTAGTGATATAAATTTAGAATTACTCTTTAACCAAGTAAATTCCGTCATCTTTAATTTCGATTAGTTTCTCTTTATACAAAGCCCCAATAGCTTTCTTAAAGGTCTTTTTACTCATTTTCAAGACCGTTTTAATATCTTCTGGATGCGAATTATCATTCAGACGTAAAAACCCACGATTTGCTCTCAATTCATCTAAAATCTTCTCTGCATTAGGTTCGATACTTTGATATCCTTGCACTTGCAGTGCCACATCAATCTTATTATCAGGACGAATGTTTTTAATGTACCCTTTCATTCTGTCTCCTGTACGAATCGAATCGTCATACACTTCGTCTTTATACACCAAGCCTTTGTGTTGTTCATTGATAATCACATTGATTCCTATTTCAGTGATATGCGAAACAATCAAATCGACTTCCTCGCCTTTTTCAACCGTCAAATGATCGTTACTCAAAAACTGATTGGTTTTACTCGAAGCCACCAATCGATTCGTTTTTTCGTCCATATACAAATATACCAAATAGCGCTTCCCTTTTTCCATTGGGCGCGCTTGCTCTTTGAACGGAACTAAAATATCTTTTTCCATTCCCCAGTCCATAAAAGCCCCTATTTGATTGATGTAATTGACACGCAAAAGTGCAAATTCATTCAACAAAATATAAGGCGCCAAAGTGGTGGCTACAGGGCGTTCTTCGTGATCCAAATACACAAAAACAATCAACTCTTCTCCTATTTCAAATTCGTTTGGAATGTATTTATTAGGCAAGAGCACATCGTGAATCCCTTCAGGATCTTTTTCGGGATTTCCTAAAAATAAACCTACTTTGGTATCTCGTAATATCGTAAGCGTATTGTATTTTCCTATTGCTACCATTTCTTCAATTCTAAAGTGCAAAGGTACGAAGCGATTTTGATAATCCGAACTATTACTTTGAAACAAAAAAATAACGCTAATTTTTCTAAATCCCTTTTCGTGTACTCTTTATAAAAATAACTATTTTTGCGGTCTAATTTTTTTAGCTATGCCAGATAAGAAATACAAAATCGCGGTTATTCAATTGAATCTGAATGATGTTGCCGAAAACAACTTAAAGAAATGTTTGAGTTGGGTGCGTGATGCCGCTAGTCAAGGTGCCGAAGTGATTTCGCTACCTGAATTGTACAGCAGTCATTATTTTTGTCAAAGTGAAGATGTCGATAATTTTGCGTTAGCAGAACCATTGTACAGTACTTCTTTTATTGCTTTTAGCGCATTAGCTAAAGAATTGGGTGTTGTGATTATTGTTCCTTTCTTCGAAAAAAGAATGGCGGGAATATACCACAACAGTGCTTATATTATTGACACGGATGGTTCAGAAGCTGGTTTGTACCGCAAAATGCACATTCCAGACGACCCACATTTTTACGAAAAATTCTATTTCACGCCAGGTGATTTAGGCTTTAAAGCATTCCCTACCAATAAAGGAAAAATTGGAACCTTAATTTGTTGGGACCAATGGTACCCTGAAGGAGCGCGTTTAACCGCTTTGCAAGGTGCTGAAGTTTTATTTTACCCAACTGCTATCGGTTGGCATCCCTTAGAAAAAGAAGAATACGGAGTCAATCAACACGGCGCTTGGATGAACGTAATGAAAGGCCACGCAGTTGCGAATGGTGTTTATGTAGCCGCTGCTAACCGTATTGGTTTAGAAAAATATTTACCAAATACATCTGGGATCGAGTTTTGGGGTTCGTCTTTTATTGCTGGACCACAAGGCGAAATTTTGGCGCAAGCCTCCCACGATAAAGAAGAAATCTTGATTGCCGAAGTCGATTTGGACTTGCAAGAAAATGTACGCCAAAACTGGCCGTTCTTCAGAGACCGCCGTATTGACGCATTTGGAGATATCACAAAAAGAGCAATAGACTAATAATGAGTACTCCAAACAGACGTTTCCCTGCCGAATGGGAAAAACAAGAAGGTATTTTACTATGTTTTCCGCATAATGGAAACGATTGGCCTGGCAAATACGAAGCCGTTCAATGGGCTTTTGTCGAATTCATTAAAAAAGTGGCTGCTGTAGAAAAAGTATTCTTGGTAGTTGCTGATGAAAAATTGAAAACTAAAGTAGCCGAAATGCTGGAAAGAGCGCACGTTCAGCTTACTAATATTTCCTATATCATTCATAAAACGAATCGTTCTTGGATGCGCGATTCGGGACCAATCATCGTGAAAAACGGTTCTCAAAGAGAAGCCTTGAATTTCAACTTTAATGGTTGGGCAAAATATTCCAATTTCCAATTAGACAAACACGTTCCAAGTAAAGTGGCTGATTTCTTGAAGTTGCCTCTAACTCAGGTAACTTACAACGGAAAACCTGTTATAGTTGAAGGTGGCGCTATTGATGTGAATGGAAAAGGAACGTTATTAACTTCGGAAGAATGTTTGATGCATCCTTCGATTCAAGTGCGCAATGCTACTTTTACTAAAGCCGATTACGAGGCTGTTTTTAAAGAATATTTAGGAATCACCAACGTAATTTGGGTAGGTGACGGAATTGAGGGAGACGATACCCACGGACATATTGATGATTTATGTCGTTTTGTAAACGAAGATACCATTGTAACTATTGTTGAGGAAGATAAAACCGATGCAAATTACCAACCGCTTCAAGATAATTTAAAGCGTTTGCAAAATGCTAAATTGGAAAACGGACAAACTCCAAAAATTGTTTGCTTGCCGATGCCAAAGCGTTTGAATTTTGAAGATTTGCGTTTGCCAGCTAGTTATGCTAATTTCTTGATTTTAAATCATTGTGTTTTAGTTCCAACTTTCAATGATAGTAAAGATCGAATTGCATTAAATATCTTAGCAGATTGTTTTCCTGATAGAGAAATAATAGGAATTAGTGCTACTGACTTCATATGGGGATTTGGAACATTACATTGTTTGAGCCAACAAATTCCGGTATAAAAACGAAACTTTATAACATAAAAAAAAACGACTGATTGCTCAGTCGTTTTTTTTATAGAACTAAATCTATTTATTGTTTTGTAAATGGTATTTTTCTACCATCAGCCAAAATCATTTCAAAACCAGATTTGGCATCATTGAATTGTAATTCCATTCCGGCACGTTTAGATTCGAATTTATTTTTACCGGTTGGTGTTAAATTAAACTTTGGATAACCCGTAATTTCTACGTTTAATGCACCGTTTTTTTCAGTAAGTGTAAATTTAATTGGTGCTTGCGGATTGGTATAAACTCCAAGATAACCATCTAAAATTAGATCTTCCTCTACTTTTCCTTTTTCAGCAGTCCAAACATTATTAGCTTCATTTACATCTGGAAATACATGATCTGGATCTAGAGTAATACTTTCAATTTGTTCGGTAGAATTATGTTTGAATGACCATTCTATATTTCTTTGCCAAATTTCGACAGGTAATTTAACACGCGTTACTTTACCACTCTTAGTTTTTACATCTAAAACAATTGGCATTGCCATTTTTTCAAAATTCTCAATATTGATTACAATTCCTTTAGCAGGATCATTTTTAATGTATTTAATAGAATTAATTCCTTGGTCTAAACGCCAATTGTATTGGAACCATCCTCTCCAGAACCAACTCAAATCTTCTCCTGCCACATTTTCAATTGTTCTGAAGAAATCATCTGGTGTTGGATGTTTGAATGCCCAACGCTCTACATAGGTTCTAAAAGCCAAATCAAAACGCTCTGGTCCTAAAACCTGCTCTCTTAAAATAACCAAACCAGAACTTGGTTTAGAATAACATAAAAGACCAATATTAGCTTCTTTCATGTTATCTGGAGAACTCATAATTGTTTCTAAATTAGGACTCGTATAACGTTCCGCACTTTTGTGTAAATCTGACTTTTCTTCTTTGTACTCACCATTGTTAAAATCAACCGAACTTAATGAGTTAATAAAGGTATTGAATCCTTCGTCCATCCAAGCAAACAAACGCTCGTTTGAGCCTACTACCATAGGAAACCAATTGTGTCCAAATTCGTGATCAGTTACTCCCCAAAGGCTTTCTCCTTTCGATTCCCAACCACAAAAAACAATTCCTGGATATTCCATTCCGCCTTCATTACCGGCTACGTTAGTTGCCACAGGATAAGGATATTCAAACCATCTTTTCGAATAATTTTCAATGGATGTTTTGGTATATTCTGTAGAACGTCCCCATGCAGCAGTACCATCACTCTCTACTGGATAAGCTGATAATGCTAATGATTTTTTGCCACTTGGCAAATTAATTTTGGCACCATCTAAAATAAAAGCTGCCGAAGATGCCCAAGATAAATCACGCGCGTTTTTGATTTTATAATGCCACGTTTTAGTTGTAGCAGTCGTTTTTGGCAACCCATTTACTTCTTCTGCGGTACGAATCAAAACGGTTTTGTCACTCAATTTGGCCTGAGCCAAACGCTTTTGTTCTTCTGTAGAATATACTTCAGTTGGATTCAATAGTTCCCCTGAACACACTACAATATGATTGGATGGTGCAGTAATGTTTACTTCTAAATCTCCATATTCTAAATAGAATTCTGATGCTCCTAAATACGGATTGGTATTCCATCCTCTTACGTCATCATACACGCACATTCTTGGGTACCATTGTGCAATGGTGAAAATTTTTCCATTTTTAGTTTCCAAAACTCCCATACGGTCCGACCCTTCAAATGGAGCAATGAAAGAGAAATCAATTTTGATTTTTACAATTCCTCCTT
>CAZOHO010000065.1:1749-10821 GCA_964579755.1 uncultured Flavobacterium sp. | reverse complement strand
GCTCTTTCGTCAGGAGAATGCGCACCGTGAATAGTTGGCCCAAAAGAAATCATATCCATTTCAGGATAATTAGCTCCTAAAATACCACACTCTAAACCAGCGTGACAAGCGACTACTTTAGCCTTTTCATTATTTTGTTTTTCGTAAATCGAAGTCAGTACATCTAATATTTCTGATTTAGAATTTGGAGTCCAACCCGGATACGAACCTGAAAATTCCACTTCGCAGCCCATCAATTCGAAAGCTGAACGCAACGCATTAGCCAAATCCATTTTAGCTGATTCCACAGAAGAACGTGTTAAACATTGTACCGAAAGTTGGCCATTACCTAAAACTATTTTTGCAATATTATTTGACGTTTCTACCAAATTATCAAAATCAGCACTCATACGATACACCCCATTGTGAGCGGTATACATTGCGCGAACAAAATAAAATTGAGCAATCGAAGGCATTACTTTTGCCGGAGCAGTATCTAGTTTTTCGAAAACAATATCCAAATTAGGTTCAGTACTTTTTAATTCCAATTTAATTTCATTCACGATTTGTTGCATGTCAAAAACAAAAGCTTCGTCATACACCTCTGCAATAATTACTTTTGCCACACTTTCACGCGGAATAGCATTACGCAAACTTCCGCCTTGAATAGACGCAATTTGCAATCCAAAATTATCAAAGCCATCAAACAACAAGCGATTCATAATTTTGTTAGCATTCCCTAATCCTTTATGAATATCCATTCCTGAATGACCACCATTTAACCCTTTAACAGTAATCGTATATCCTACAGAACCTTCTGGCGTTGGCTCTTCATCATATTCAGCCGTAGCTGTCACATCAATTCCGCCTGCGCAACCAATGTCGATTTCATCATCTTCTTCAGTATCTAAATTTAAAAGGATTTGCCCTTGCAAAATACCTCCTTTTAGGTTCAAAGCACCCGTCATTCCTGTTTCTTCGTCGATAGTAAATAAGGCTTCAATAGCGGGATGCGGGATGTCTTTACTTTCCAAGATTGCCATAATAGCAGCTACTCCTAATCCATTATCGGCACCCAAGGTAGTTCCACGAGCGCGAACCCAGTCACCATCCACATACATATCAATTCCTTGAGTATCAAAATCAAAAACAGTATCGGCATTTTTCTGATGTACCATATCCAAATGCCCTTGTAGCACAACAGGTTTTCTATTTTCCATTCCTGGAGTCGCAGGCTTTCTTATGATTACATTGCAAATGTCATCTTCAAAAGTTTCTAATCCTAATTGATTTCCAAAGTCTTTCATAAAGGCAATAACACGTTCTTCTTTCTTAGAAGGACGCGGTACCGCATTCAAATTGGCAAATTGATTCCAAAGTACTTTAGGTTCTAAATTGCGTATTTCTTGGCTCATATAATGTATTCGTTTTTAAGTATCAAACGAGCAAAGTTACAAAGTTTAAATTCGTTATGAATTGATATTGTGATTATATTTACATCTTAAAATGCATTTTGTGAAACGCCAAAATCTACTTCCCTATTTTCTTTTGATTCAAATCATTTTGATTCAATTTCTTGGTTTTTCCCCCGAAGTTGTGGAACGATGGTACAGTAACGGACTCTATCCAATTGTTTCCAAATCACTTCGAATGCTATTCGGGAACATTCCCTTTTCAGTTGGAGATCTGCTGTATTTTCTATTAATTGTATTCGGAATGAAATGGATTTGGACCAATCGAAAATCATGGAAAACGCACTGGAAAAAGAACATCCATTTGCTGTTGAGTGGTGTAGCTGTATTGTATTTTGCCTTTCATTTACTTTGGGGTTTCAATTATTACAGACAACCGCTTTTTGAAAAAATGAAAATTGAACGGGACTACACTGATAGCGATTTATTGCTTTTTACCAAAAAATTAATTGCTAAAACCAATGCTATTCAGTTCCAAATTATTAAAAACAAAAACGCAAAAATTGAATTTCCTTATTCGCAAGAACAAGTGTTTACAATGAATTTGAATGGTTATCGAACGCTTGCAAACGAATATCCTTTTTTCAATTATTCTGAATTGAGTGCGAAGCAATCTCTCTTTAGTTTGCCACTAACCTTTATGGGGTTTGGCGGCTATCTGAATCCGTTTACCAATGAAGCCCAAGTCAATTATTTAATGCCAATGTATAATTCGCCCACCACGAGTTGTCACGAAATGGCACACCAAATGGGTTATGCTAGCGAAAGTGAATGCAATTTTATCGGATTCATGGCTTCGGTAAAAAACAACAATTTGTATTTTAAATACTCCGGATACAGTTTCGCTTTGCGGTATTGCTTAGCGAATTGGCAGGTACGAAATGAAGTTGCTTACAAACAATTACTCCAAACTGTTCATCCCGGTATTTTGAAAAATTACGACGAAAGTGATGCTTTTTGGAAAACCTATGAAACTCCCGTTGAAACAGGATTCCATCTTTTTTATGATACTTTTTTAAAATGGAATCAACAAAAAGACGGAATGGAAGGCTACAGCAAATTTGTCAACTTGATGGTGAATTATTATCAAAATAAGCCTTTATGAAAATGACAATGTCAAAAATCAAATTCAATATCAATTGCAAAAATTAAATGAAAAAATTAAATGAAAAAATTGCGCCTTTGCGTCTTTGTGGCAATTATAATGTAACAAAATTCCAAAATCTAGTACTAACCCCAATATGAAATCGGACTTAGAACACTCTTTTGTACAGCAACTGCGAGAGAATCAGAATATAATCCACAAAATTTGTCGATTGTATACTGAGGATGAAGACGCGCACAAAGATTTGTTCCAAGAAATTACAATTCAGCTTTGGAAAGCCTATCCTAAGTTTAGAGGCGACAGTAAATTTTCAACTTGGGCGTATCGTGTTGCTTTGAATACTGCCATTACTCTATACCGAAAGACGAAGCGTTCCATAAACACAGTAGGCTATGAAGGCAATTCTCACTTTGTCCCCGAAGTTCAATACAATTACGAAGAAGAAGAACAACTCAAATTATTATACCAAGCCGTTTACCAATTGAATGACATAGAAAAAGCCCTCATTTTTATGTATTTGGAAGACAAAGATTACACTGAAATTGCAGAAACACTTGGAATTAGCGAAGTCAATGCAAGAGTAAAAATGAACCGAATTAAAGGAAAATTAAAAAAACTATTAAATCCTAAAGGAATATGAAAGAGCTGGATTTACTAAAAAAAGATTGGCAAAAGAGTGCAACTTCTTTTGAACAATTGAGCGAAAAAGATATTTATGCAATGATTCATAAAAAATCATCTTCAGTAGTGAAGTGGATTTTAATTGTGAGCATTTTAGAATTTGTGATTTTGAATGGGATTGGATTGTTACTACCACAAGATCCATACAATTCTAAATATGATGAATTACATCCTTATTTAAGCCTATTGGAAAACTTGAACTATTTTGTCATTTTGGGTTTCATTATTTTATTTTTTAAAAATTACAAAACCATTTCTATATTAAATAATGCAAAACTTTTAATTAAACATATTTTAACCACAAGGAAAATTGTAAACTACTATATTTATTGGAATATATTAATAACTGGATATATAGGTGCATTTGCTTTTATTGATGGATGGAATAACAGTTGGAAAGAATCCGGAAAACCAGGTAGTATTCCAGACAATGGAATCGGAATGATAATCCCGTTTGTATTTGCTATGCTGTTTATAATGCTTTTTATTTGGGGATTTTACAAACTATTATATGGCAATTTCTTAGGTAAATTAAAAAACAACTACGAAGAACTTCAAAAAATAGAATCATAAAAAAAGAGGCTAAAGCCTCTTTTTTTTATAAATCCCATTTTCGTAAAGCATTTAACTTTTCTTGTTCTTCTAATTCTTCAGCTGGAATTACTTTCAAGAAAGATGGATGTTGCTCAATAGCATATTCCACTTTTTCAACAATTTCGTCAATGGTATCATTTTCATAATCAATAGCTAAAGGTTCTTTGATAATAAATGATTGTAAGATGCCTTTCTTTTTCATTCGCAATCCCTTTTTATCAAAAGAACGTCTGAATCCATCAATCACAATTGGTACCACAATAGGTCTATGTTCTTTTATGATGTGCGCTGTCCCTTTTCGAACTGGTTTGAACGATTTAGTTGTACCTTGCGGAAAAGTAATCACCCAACCATCTGCTAACGCTATTTTTATATTCTCTGTATCGTTTGGATTCACTTCTCTTTTCTCTGTCACATCAACCCCTTTGGATCGCCAAGTACGCTCTACAGTAATAGCCCCTACATAAGCAAAAATCCTAGGCAATAAACCTGCTTGCATGGTTTCTTTGGCAGCAACATAATAAATATTCATTTTAGGTTGCCATAAATACCCTACATTTTTAATGGAATCAGTACGCCCACTCAAACTAGCATTGAACACATGAAACATAGCCACCACATCAGCAAAATAGGTTTGATGATTGGAAATAAATAAAACATTGGTATCAGGCAAGTTCTTAATAATTTCAGAACCTTCAATTTGCAATTCGTTAAATCCTCTGTAACGTCTGTGAGTCAAACATCCTAAAACTCGGATGAGCCACTTTTTAATAAATAGGATATGACCAAAAGGATTTCTCTTTAACAATCCCATAAATAAATTGTATTTTTAAATATTTTAAAAAACAAACATACAAAATTTATTTTTGGGTACAAATGCACTACTAGCCAGAAAAAATTACGAATTAAAAGCACTCACAAAGACTTCTTTCAACTCACTCAACATCATCGCAGTAGCTCCCCAAACAATATGACTTTCTATTTCAAAAGCAGGAATCACAATTGAATCAGCATACGAAGTCTGCATCTGAGTAGTTACAATTAGGGTGTCACTCAAAAAAGTAGCTAATGGAAGTTCAATAATTCCTGCGACCTCTAAAGGATCTAGGGTGAATGTGATTTCTTCATTGCAAATTCCTAAATAAGGATACACCATAAAATTACTCGGCGGAATATACACTTCAGTAAATGGCTTTACAATCTCTATTTTATCGGGATGAATGCCTACTTCTTCATAGGTTTCCCGAATCGCAGTAGCTGCAAAATCAGCATCCTCTTGTTCGTACTTGCCTCCTGGAAAAGCGATTTGGGCAGAATGCACGCCTTTATACGAATTGCGAACAATCAAAACTAAATGGGTTACTCCATTTTTTGGATAACACAACATCAATACCGCAGCAGTTCTTGGATTCTTGTTTGCAAAAGAGGGGTTTTCCAAATTAACCAAACGTTCCAAAGGAGCCATTTTAGCATGTGCTTCCGTTGCAGGAAGATTGGCTGCAATTAATTTGGGAACAAACTGTAAAAATTCTTGAAAATCCATAATCAAAACCTATTTTTGCAGGAACAAACAACATATAAATATAGTTTAGAAAAAGCAAGTACGCAAACTTTCTGCTACCAAAACAAAAACCTATGTACAGTAAAGAGGAAGCTCAACGATTGAAACGCGAATTTTGGATTGCCTTCGCCGAAAAATATCCTAGAAAATGGCTATTGTATGATACCAAAATCAAAGATTTTGCATTTAAATTTTATGTTGACAATAAAAAAGCACAAGTACTTATCGACATTGAACCTCGCAACGACGAAAAACGTATTGCTTACTTTGAAAAATTGGAAGCTCTAAAAAACATTCTAGAAGAAGAATTTGTCACCGACTTGATTTTTGAAAAAAATTACTATTTGGAAAACGGTAAAACCATAAGCCGAATTTGGGTAGAACAAAGCGGAGTAAGTGTTAGTAATCGTAATTATTGGGATGCTATTTTTGACTTTTTCAACGAAAAAATGGCCGCTCTAGAATTGTTTTATGCCGAATACGATGAATTCATAAAAGATATTGAAATCGCCTAGCTAATTCATATTGAAAATATTGTAGACTATAATTTGGTCACCGTAATTGATATACAACTGTTTCCGGTTGTCTTGCTTTTTGCGGGTAATAATAGATAAGGTACAATCCACTCCATCATTATCTTTACAACTAAAACTGTACACAATATCCGTTTCATTTTCGGTAGCTGGCAGGTATTCTACAATCTCAAACAATTGAATCACCTGAGAATAAATCACAATTCTATTCTTATTGGTATCCAAAGAAACCATCATCTTAGTTAACTCTAAATCAGACCAATTACCCCATTTTCCTTTCTCATTTTTTTCTAACACACTAAATCCAGAAGTACTAAATTGGTACACCTGCCCATAGGATTGTTGCCATCCTAGACTTAGGAAAAGAAAAAATAGATATCCAATTATTTTATTCATTCGTTAGAATTTAAAATGTCCATTGTGCGCATTCTTTTTGTGCCAATTGGAATTCAGTAATGATGTTTTCAAAAATTGTACTAACGGGTTGAATTTCATGAATCAAACCTGCAATTTGACCAATCTCCAATTCGCCATCGTCCAAATCGCCTTCAAACATACCCCTTTTTGCTCTAGCTCGACCTAACAATTGGATTAATTCTTCTTTGGTAGCTCCTTTAGCATACAATTCTTGTACTTCTTGGTAAAACTTATTTTTTATCAAACGAACGGGTGCCAATTCTTTCAACGTCAATTGAGTGTCTCCTTCTTTGGTAGTAATAACCGTATTTTTAAAATTGTCGTGAGCAGAAGACTCCACCGAAGCTACAAAACGGCTACCCATTTGTACTCCATCAGCACCTAGAACCATAGCAGCAAACATTCCTCTACCGGTAGCAATTCCTCCCGCAGCAATCAATGGAATTGTAATTTTTTCCTTGACCATCGGGATCAAAGTAAGCGTAGTAGTTTCTTCTCTACCATTGTGTCCTCCCGCTTCAAAACCTTCTGCCACCACAGCATCTACCCCCGCTTCTTGAGCCTTTAAGGCAAAAGTAGAGCTACTCACCACATGCACAACCGTTATACCATTTTCTTTCAAATAAGGCGTCCACGTTTTAGGATTTCCTGCTGAAGTAAAAACAATTTTCACTCCTTCATCAACGATAATTTTTAAAATTTCTTCCACATTAGGATACAACATCGGTACATTTACCCCAAAAGGTTTTGAGGTAGCTTTTTGGCATTTCCGAATGTGTTCTCTCAATACTTCAGGATACATAGAACCCGCACCAATTAATCCTAAACCACCCGCATTACTCACAGCACTGGCTAATTTATAGCCACTGTTCCAAATCATTCCTCCTTGAATAATGGGATATTTAATGTTAAAAAGGGCTGTTATTCTATTCATACCAAATTATTTTTTAAAGATTTTACCCGATTTGGTAAATCCTTCTGATTCGAATGTATAAAAATAAATTCCTTTTGGCAAATCGGCTACAGAAAGTGTAACAAATCGATTAGCCACTTCTTGTGATTTTATTTTTTGTCCTAAAATAGAATAAACAACTATAGTTCCTTTAGTTTTATTTTCTGGTAAATTAAAATGAATCACATCTGCACTGGGATTGGGATACACTACAAAATCGTCTTTGGTCAATTGTGCATTGGCTAAAGCCAAACTAAAATCAGGTATTCCATAGCCAAATTGAGCATTTGGACTACCATATCGATCCGCTGAAGCTTGAACCAATTGTCTAATTTCTTGATTGGTTTTATTTGGAAAAGCTTGCCAAAAACTAGCTATCATTCCCGCCAAAATAGGTGCTGAAAACGAGGTTCCACTGGCCGTGACTATATTCCCATACTCATCTGAAAGCACTGCCGCTTGACCTTGCGCCATAACATTGGGCTTGACCCTACCATCATAAGAAGGTCCAATTGAACTAAAACTGGCCAATACTTTTGAAGCGGTAACTGCACCCACTGCAATTACATCCGTTGCTTCTGCGGGTGCACCCACATGTGGTTCTGAAGTACCACCTTCATTCCCTGCCGATGCCACTACAATCATCCCTTTTGAAAAAGCAATATTAGCGCCTTTAGAAATGAAATTTGTATTTCCTGACATATCAGCATAGGTGTGACTGTAATTCGGATTATCATAACCAAAATAACCTAAAGAAGTATTGATTACATCGACCCCTAAACTATCTGCTTTCTCAGCAGCTTCCACCCAAAGTGATTCCTCAATGGGATTTTCAGAAGCGGTATCTTCTGTAATAAACAAATAATACGATGCATCGGGTGCAGTTCCCACCAAAGCGTTCTCTTTGTAGCCTCCCATACTGGAAAGTACCATAGTGCCATGATGATTTCCAGAATAATAATTAGCAGAACGATTTACAAAATCATAACCTCCTAGAATTTTATTCTGATCTCGTAAGCGTTGAAAAGGTTGCGCTTTATTCACACCTGGAAAACCCGCATCCATAATGGCAATAATTTTATTTGAAGCTGTATAATTTTGTTGATGTAATACTTGCCCATTTAGCATCTGGATTTGATTTGCCGAAGAGCCATAAGCAAAATCGACTTGTGTTTCCAATTTATTGCTAACAGCCTTAGGTTTTGCAGTACTAATCATCTTAGCCGTAGGATTTAACGAACGATTCGCAAACACTACTTTTTCAACAACTGCAAGATTTTTTAAAGCATTGATTGCGGTAACTGTGCCTCGAACATGTAAGGCATTCAACCATTTGGACTGAGATTTTACCGTAATTCCGTTAGCGGATTTAATTTGGTTGATGTATAATTTAGGAATAGGGACGTCTTTAGAGTCCAAAGGAATATTTTGTCTGACTCTTATATCTAAAGCTCTTTGCGAAAGCATTTGCAAAGGTGCATCAAAATACGTTTGTGTATTGGGTTTAGTAGTAAAATAAACCCAAGCATCTTCTTGTGAAAATCCTACCGAAGTGGTTAGCAATAAAAGAAATAGATAGACGATTCTCATAGATGACTTCTTTAACCATTCTAACGCAATTATTTCAAATTGGGTATACTAAACTAAGAAATTACTCCCGAACCCACTAATTCTTCCCCTAAATGCCAAGCTACGAATTGTCCTTCGGTAATCGCTGATTGCGGTTCTTCAAAAGCGACATACATACCGGTTTCAAATTGGTACAAAGTGGCTTTTTG
>CAZOHO010000065.1:0-1649 GCA_964579755.1 uncultured Flavobacterium sp. | reverse complement strand
GGCTGTAATTTTTGTTGTAAAAATTCAGGTAAACGTACTTTGCCAATGAAACACAACCCTTGAGAATCTTTCTTTTCAGCAGTGATTAGATCCATTTCCGCTGCAATTTCGCGTACTTCAGGTTTGGTTAAATTCCCGATTGGAAATAAGGCTTTTGCCAACTGCTCTTGCGACAACTGACATAAAAAATAAGATTGGTCTTTATTAATATCAGCACCGGCTTTCAATTGATAAACCGTTTTATCGTCTACCTCTATTTCACTTTTTTGACAATAATGTCCAGTAGCCACATAATCGGCATCCAGACTCATCGCAATTTTCATAAAAACGTCAAACTTGATTTCACGATTACACAACACATCGGGATTTGGAGTGCGTCCTTTTTCGTATTCGTTGAACATATAGTCCACAATTTTTTCTTTGTATTGTTCGCTTAAATCGACCGTTTGAAAAGGAATTCCTAATTTTTCAGCTACTAAAAGCGCATCGTTACTATCTTCTAACCACGGACATTCATTAGAAATAGTCACCGAATCATCGTGCCAGTTTTTCATAAACAGACCAATCACTTCATAGCCTTGTTGCTGTAACAAATAAGCGGCAACACTCGAATCAACACCTCCTGAAAGACCAACAACTACACGTTTCATTTCTAATTTATTAGGATTAAATGGGATACAAAGTTACGAAACATTTGCTTGAATTGATTTTATTTAGTTGGGGAGATTTTGGATTTTTGAGACAAATCTGAACTGGATTTTTTTACTAATTTACCGTTTTCTAAAACGTCCCAAGTTCCTGTTTTTAAACCTTTGGCAAACATTCCTTTTGAAACAACAATTCCGCTATCATTTCTGAAAATAGCTAATCCGTCGTACTCGTTATTCTTAAAAAAAGATTCTTCTAAAACAATCCCATCCTCGGTATACTTTTTATAAGCACCTTGTTTTAGGTTATTCACATAACTAATTTGTTCGGCTACTTTGCCATTAAGAAAATAAACCGTTCGTACACCTTCTAATATTCCGTTTTTGTAATTTTCAGTTGTCATTACTGAAGGTGAAGCATAATGATAGTATTTCCACTCCCCTTCAAAAAGTTTATTGACTACTCTTCCTTCGCTTACTTTGTTTTTATTTTGGTCATAAAAAATAGTGTAAGCCGAATTATCTTTGGGGTTAAATTCACGCGTGGCAATTACATCTCCTTTTTGAGTATCATCAAAAAATTGAAACACACCCACTTCTTTTCCATGTTCAAAAGTCCCTTGATAACGAGGTCTTTTTGATTCTTCATACACCCCTTTCCAAATACCGTGTTTCATTCCTTTAGCATCTAATTTATTGTACTCGGTTTGAGCGTGTAAAACACTAAAAAGTAAGGAAATCAAAAATACTATTATACTTCTCATATTTTATTTTGTACTACGGAATTATTATACTTAAAATTAGTGTTGCAAAAAAAATCCCGAAATGAATCGAGATTTTTTAGAAATTATTTTTTCTTGCGTTGCGCTTTCTGAGCTTCGGCTTGCTCCATTGCTTCTTGCAGTTTTTGCTGGAACTTACTCGGTTTCTTTGGCGCTTTCAATTTGTTCTCTTGAATTTGAGCATGAATTTTATCACTATCGATAAAATACTTTTTGATCA
>CAZOHO010000064.1:0-10837 GCA_964579755.1 uncultured Flavobacterium sp. | reverse complement strand
AACGCGGTATTATAAAATTAACGAGTTACAAAACACCGTTTCTGAAGTCCAAATTATTGGCAAAATCATCCACATTAAAACGGTGGAATTTGGCAAAAACAAAAAACGTTTGGTGGCTACTTTTGTAGATGATACCGGCCAAATGGAACTAGTTTGGTTTCAAGGTCATAAATGGATTCGAGAAAGTTTGAAGTTAAATGAAGTGATCGTAATTTTTGGAAAATGCAGTTCATTCAATGGCACGTTCAATATGGCGCATCCTGAAATAGAATTATTGAGCGAACACCAAAAAAGCTTACGTTCTGCCATGCAAGCCATTTATCCCTCTACAGAAACCTTGGCGAATCGAGGTGTTTCGAACCGAGTTATTATCAAAATGATGCAGCAATTATTTTTGGAAACTCAAAATTTGTTTTCAGAAACCTTACCCGATTATTTGTTGGACGAATTGAAACTGATTTCTAAGAAAGCCGCGTTATTTAATATTCATTTCCCTCAAAGTTCAGAAGCTTTGGCGAAAGCCCAATTCCGATTAAAGTTTGAAGAATTATTTTTTATTCAGCTACAATTAATCACCAAAAATTTGATTCAGAAGCATAAAATTAAAGGACATCCGTTTACTTCTGTTGGGCAGTATTTCAATGACTTTTACCAAAATCATCTGCCTTTTGAGTTGACCAATGCGCAGAAAAGAGTGATTAAGGAAATCCGTACCGATATGGGAAGTAACGCCCAAATGAATCGCTTATTACAAGGCGATGTAGGTTCTGGAAAAACCATTGTTGCGTTTATGAGTATGCTTTTGGCTATTGATAACGGCTTTCAAGCGTGCTTGATGGCGCCAACAGAAATTTTAGCTAATCAACATTTTTTAGGCTTATCCGAATTGGCGAAGACCGCCAATATCAACATTCAATTATTAACCGGTTCTACTAAAACCGCTGACAGAAAAATAATTCATGAAGCACTGGAAAACGGCAGTTTACATATTCTTATCGGAACCCATGCTTTATTAGAAGACAAAGTACAATTTAAGAATTTAGGATTGGCTGTAATTGATGAGCAACATCGTTTTGGCGTAGAGCAACGTTCCAAATTGTGGAAGAAGGCCTCCCCTGACCCCTCCAAAAGAGGGGAAACCGAACGTATCCTAAAAAAGTATCAAACTGCACGACCTTCAATGTATACTCTTTTAAAAGAGCTTAAAAACGAAAATAAAAAAAAGAGTACACAAGCAGAAAATATTCTTTGGGAATGTCTTAGAGATAAAAATCTTAATTCTAAATTTAGAAGACAACATGTTATTGATATTTTTATTGTTGACTTTATTTGTTTAGAAAAAAATTTAATTATTGAAGTTGATGGTGGCCATCACAATACCTCAGAACAAAGAGAGGCAGATGAATTACGAACCAACATATTAAATGAGATTGGTTTTAAAGTGATTCGTTTTACTAATGAAGAAGTAATTCACAATACTGAAAATGTTTTAAAAAAAATAACCTCTATCTTGGAAAGCCTCCCTTCTGGGGAGGTTGGTGGGGCTATCATTCCGCCACATGTATTGGTGATGACTGCCACTCCTATTCCGCGTACCTTAGCCATGAGTTTGTATGGTGATTTGGATATTTCAGTGATAGACGAATTACCTCCGGGACGAAAACCCATTCAAACGGTACATCGATTTGACAGCAACCGACTGAAAGTTTGGAAGTTTTTGAAAGACGAAATTGCGTTGGGCAGGCAAATTTACATTGTCTATCCATTGATTCAGGAATCAGAAAAAATGGATTTTAAAGACTTGATGGACGGCTACGAAAGTATTTCAAGAGATTTCCCATTACCGCAGTATTCTATTTCTATTTTACACGGAAAAATGAAACCTGCGGATAAAGAGTCAGAAATGAAACGCTTTGCCGAAGGGAAAACTAATATAATGGTCGCAACTACGGTAATTGAAGTTGGAGTTAATGTTCCCAATGCCAGCGTCATGATTATTGAAAGTGCCGAGCGATTTGGATTGTCCCAATTACATCAATTGCGTGGTCGTGTAGGACGTGGCGCCGAACAAAGTTATTGTATTTTAATGACTAGCCATAAGTTAAGTTCTGACAGTAAAACCCGAATGGAAACGATGGTAAGTACTAATGATGGATTTGAAATTGCTGAAGTCGATTTGAAATTACGTGGTCCCGGTGATTTAATGGGAACGCAACAAAGCGGTGTTTTGAATCTTCAAATTGCCGATATTGTAAAAGATAGGGACATTCTTATGCTAGCTAGAAATTATGCAATAAAATTACTTCGAGAAGATACAGGCATGCATAAGCCAGAGCATGCTACCTTGCGTGCTGTATTTATAGAAATGACTAAAAAGAAAAATATCTGGAATTATATAAGTTGATATAATCAACTCAAAATAATAACTTCAAGTTAGCACAAAATCAAATTCAAAGTTCTAAATTTGACGTTTGCGTTAATAAGACACTTTAATTAAAATTATGAAAATAAAAACTCTCGTTTATTCCTTATTAATTATAGGATTAATTGGTTTAATTGGTTACCGAATTACAAAAAATAGCGATAGCAAAGGACCGAAAGACAAAGGAAAGGAAGAACAACCCATAACTGTAAATGGATCGGTTATTCGTTTACAAACATTCGATAACAATTTATCCCTTTCAGGTTCAATTGAAGCGAATGAACAAGTGGAGATTCGATCTGAAGTTTCAGGAATTGTCAAAAACATCTATTTCCAAGAAGGAAGTAATGTTTCTAAAGGTCAAATTTTATTCAAAGTGAATGATATTGAACTGAAAGCACAATTGACTCAAGCCAAAACGAAAGAAAGTTTAGCTTCTGAAAATGAAAGAAGAGCTAAATTGTTATTGCAAAAAGAAGCCATTAGCCAAGAAGAATATGATGTAGCACGAGCTGATCTTCAATCTGCGAAAGCACAAAGTCAATTGATACAAGCGCAAATTGAAAAAACTTCAGTACGTGCTCCTTTTTCAGGAAAGATTGGATTGCGTTCTATTTCTCCAGGAACTTATGTAACACCTACTCTTTTAGTAGCGAAGTTGGTAAATAGTGGTCAATTAAAAATTACATTTTCTATTCCTGAAAAATATGCTTCTCAAGTAAAAAAGAATGCCACAATATCATTTAAAGTTTCAGGTTCTGATCAATCGTATTCCGCCAAAGTGTATGCAATTGAACCAGAAGTAGAAATCGCCACAAGAACATTGAAAATTCGTGCATTGGCAAACAATAGTGATGGAAAATTATTCCCAGGTACTTTCGCTGATGTTGAGTTACCATTGGATATTATTAAAGATGCAGTGGTAATTCCAACCGAAGCAATTATTCCTGTTCAAAACGGTAAAAAAGTATTTATTGCCAATAAAGGAATGGCTAAAGAAGTAATGGTTGAGACTGCTACACGTACTGATGCATCTATATTGGTACTTTCTGGTTTAAAAGCGGGAGATACCGTTTTAACTTCTGGAGTGATGTCATTAAAGGACGAATCACCAATAATTGTGAAAATTAAATAAGCATTTGCTAGTTTATATTGCTAAAAAAATTAAACATGAGTTTATCTACATTAAGCATAAAAAGACCTGTATTTACAATTGTTGTCAACTTAACAATTGTATTGTTCGGGTTAATAGGTTACAGTTTCTTAGGTGTTCGAGAATTTCCTTCTATTGATCCTGCGCAAGTATCAATTCGAACTAATTATACTGGTGCCAATTCCGATATTATTGAATCTCAGATTACTGAACCTTTAGAAAAAGCAATTAATTCAATTGACGGAATCAGAAATGTTACTTCTTCAAGTATTCAAGGAAGTAGTAATATTACCGTTGAATTTAACTTAGACAAAGATTTAGAAGAAGCAGCGAATGATGTTCGTGATAAAGTCTCGCAAGCTACGCGTAGTTTACCACAAGATATTGATGCACCACCTGTTGTGTCTAAAGCTGATGCCAATAGTGACGCCATCATTTCGATGACAATTCAAAGTGATTCACGTAATGCTTTAGAATTGAGTGATTTTGCAGAAAATGTAATTGGACAACGTTTAGAAACCATTCCTGGCGTGAGTGGAATTCAAATTTGGGGTCAAAAAAGATACGCCATGCGTCTATGGATTGATCCTGTAAAACTAGCGTCGTATGGATGTACGGTTTCGGAAGTTCGATCTGCTTTAAACAAACAGAATGTAGAATTACCCTCAGGTAAAATAACGGGATCCAATACCGAGTTAATGGTAAAAACGATTGGTAATTTATCCAAAGCAGAGGAGTTTAATAACATAATCATTCGTTCTGAAGGGGATAAAATTGTTCGTTTTAGTGATATTGGAAAAGCCGAAATTGGTCCGGAAAATGTTGAAACTAATATGATGCAATCTGGTGTCCCATTAGTTGGGGTGGCTATTGTTCCCCGTCCTGGAGCCAATTATTTAGATATAGCGAAAGCATTTTACAAAGAATTTGAGCGTTTCAAAAAAGACTTACCTAAGGACATCCGTTTGAATATTGTAATTGACAATACTGTTTTTGTTAAACAATCAGTAATTGAAGTTGCTGAAACTTTAGGAATTTCAATCTTGTTAGTTGTTTTAATCATCTATTTATTCTTTAGAGATTGGGCCATTGCATTCCGTCCTTTAATTGATATTCCAGTTTCTTTAATTGCTACATTTTTTATCATGTGGTTGTTTGGATTCTCTATTAATGTATTGACATTATTAGCTATTGTTTTAGCCACAGGATTAGTAGTAGATGATGGAATTGTAGTCACCGAAAACATCTTCAAAAAAGTAGAAGAAGGCATGAGTCCTATAGAAGCCGCTATCAAGGGTTCCAACGAAATCTTTTTTGCAGTAATTTCTATTTCTATCACTTTAGCAGCAGTATTCTTACCTGTAATTTTCTTAGAAGGATTTGTGGGACGCTTGTTCCGAGAATTTGGCGTCGTAATTGGAGCGGCTGTATTAGTTTCGGCTTTTGTATCGCTTACACTTACGCCAATGTTGAACGCCTATTTGATGAAAGGTGGTAAGCAAGAAAAGTCCAAGTTCTATAATCTAACTGAACCCTATTTTCAAAAATTGAATACCGGATATGCTGAAGCTTTAGGAAGTTTCATGAAAAAAAAACGGATCAGTTTTCCAATTTTAATAGCTTGTTTTGGTTTAATATATTTGTTTTTCAATTTATTGAAAAAAGAAACGGCTCCTTATGATGACCGAAGTGGTATGGTTTTGCGAGTTGCAACTGCTGAGGGTGCCTCTTATGAATACACTGATCGCTTTATGCAAGAAATCTCTAAACTAGTAGATGATTCTATCCCTGAGAAAAAAGTGGCTTTAGTAATCACTTCACCCGGATTTAATGCATCTTCTGTTAATAGTGGATTTGTTAGAATTTCGTTATTACAACCTGAAGAGAGAAAAGCATCTCAAAAAGAAGTAGCAGAAAAATTAACCAAATGGACAAGTGGTTATTCTGAAGCTAAGACATCCGTTATTGAGCAACCAACAATTGCTGTGAATAGACGTGGCGGATTACCAATTCAGTACATTATTCAAGCCTCAAATTTTGAAAAGTTGAGAGAGAAAATCCCATTGTTTATGGAAGAAGCCGCTAAAAACGAAACCTTCTCCACTACTGATGTGAATTTGAAATTTAATAAACCTGAAATCAATGTGACAATTGATCGAGAAAAAGCAGAAAGTTTAGGAATTTCAGTTTTAGATGTAGCACAAACATTGCAGCTTTCTTTGAGTGGTCAACGCTTTGGTTACTTTATTCGCAATGGAAAACAATACCAAGTAATTGGTCAATTTGAAAAAAATGATCGTGCTAAACCTTTGGATCTAACTTCTATGTTTGTTAAAAATAATAGTGGGAAATTAATTCAAATGGATAATGTAGTTACCATTGAAGAACAAAGTAACCCTACTCAATTATATCATAATAATCGATATATGTCGGCTACTGTTTCGGCAGGATTGGCTCCAGGTAAAAGTATTGGCGATGGAATCGAAGCAATGGATGAAATTAAAGCCAAAGTTTTAGATGACACTTTCACTACTGATTTAGGTGGAGAATCAAGAGATTTTGTAGAAAGTAGTTCCAACACTTCGTTTGCTTTTGGCCTGGCTTTAGTTTTAATATTTTTAATTCTTGCAGCTCAGTTTGAAAGTTTTGTTGATCCAATAATTATCATTTTAACAGTGCCAATGGCAGTAGCGGGAGCTCTATTTTCATTATGGTTATTCAATCAAACCTGGAATATCTTTAGCCAAATTGGAACCGTAATGCTGATTGGATTGGTTACCAAAAACGGTATTTTGATTGTCGAATTTGCAAATCAATTACGCGAACAAGGCAAACCAAAACTGGAAGCTATTTTAGAGGCTTCAGAAGCTCGTCTTCGTCCTATCTTGATGACCAGTTTAGCAATTGCTTTGGGTGCTTTACCAATTGCCCTATCGCTTGGTGCAGCTTCAAATAGTAGAATTGGAATGGGAGTAGTTATTGTTGGGGGAACTGTTTTCTCATTAGTTTTAACTTTATTCGTAATTCCAGCCTTGTATTTAATGTGGTCGAAAGCCCGAAAACATTACCCAGAATTTGATCATATTAATGAATATGAACAAGAAAGTAAATAAATATGACAAAGTGTAAATTCATCATAGCAAGTATTCTGTTTTTTGCTTTTAACAATGTAAATTCTCAAGAAATTATATCTCTTGAATCTGCAGTAAAACTAGCTTTAGAAAACAATTACGAAATTAAAATAGCTTCGAATAATTCGCTTATTTCAACAACAAATGTAGCAATTGGAAATGCAGGAATGTTGCCTGTTGTCTCAGCAACAGTTGCTGCTAATAATCGCGTTCAAAATAGCTCACAAACTTTACAAAGTGGCCTTGTAAATTCGTTGGACAATGCAAAAAATAATAGTTTGAATTATGGTGTCAATTTAGATTGGACAGTATTTGACGGATTCAAAATGTTTGCCAAATTAGACCAATTGAAGGAATTACAAAAATTAGGTGAAACACAATTGAAACAAACTATTTTAAACAAAATAAGCGCGGTTACAACCACCTATTTTGATTTGGTTCAGCAACAACAACAATTGGAAGCCTTAGATTCTACGATTGTAATTTCAAACCAACGTTTGGCATTGGCACAAAATCGATTTGTAATTGGTAAAGCTTCAAAACTCGAAGTATTGAATGCACAAGTTGATTTGAATACAGACCAAGTTACTCTTCTTAGACAAAAAGAATTGTATGACAATACTAAAATTGTAATGAATCAAATTTTAGCTCGAGACACAACAACAGAATTTAAAGTCAATGATGCTATTCGTGTTGATGATACTTTACTTTTAGACAATTTAGTCACTTTAGCCGAGAATCAAAATCCTCAATTAGTTGCTCAAATTATTGCAAATAAAGTAGCTGAATTACAATTAAAACAAGTTAAGGCGAATCGATATCCAACAATTCGATTAATAACGGGATACAATTTATCCGAAACACAAGCTAGTTTGGGTTTTGCAACTGCAACTTCAGCTAAAGGATTTAATTATGGCTTTAGTGCCGCTTTAAATCTCTTTGACGGATTTGCTCAAAATAGAAATGAAAAAATTGCTCAACTTCAAATTGAGAATTCTAAATTGACTATCGATCAACAAAAACTAGCACTACATTCTCAATTAGCTACCTCTTTCCAAACTTATTTAACTAATCTTGAACTTATTCGTTTAGAAGATAAAAATGAAGCTATAGCCAAACAAAATTTAGCTATTACCTTAGATAAATTTAAAATTGGGACTATAACGACTTTAGAATTTAGAACTGCTCAACTGAATTTTGTAAATGCTAAAGTGCGAAATAGCAATGCGCAATTCCAAGCTAAATTATCTGAAATCGCATTAAAAGAACTGGCAGGAATTATTAACCTAAATTAATAATACAAATGACATCTTATAACCCAAAAGACTGGATCAGTTTTATATTTCATTTTAGTAAGGCCGACACATTTAGAAAGTTAATTCCAATCATGATTATCATTGGAGTCTATTCAGGAATTATCGCTTATCTTGAAATTGAATATTGGCACTTACCGGAAGATAGTCATGTGAAAAACATTTCAATGATGCATGGGATGTTGGGTTTTGTCATTTCATTATTGTTAGCCTACAGAACAAACACGGCTTACGATCGTTGGTGGGAAGGAAGAAAAATGTGGGGAGGTTTAGTAAATAGTTCTCGCAACCTTGCAATCAAACTCAATGCTATGTTAGTGGATGACAATGATCGTGAATTTTTTAAAAAAATGATTCCGCATTATGCTGCTATTTTAAGGAAACATTTAAACGATAGCGATACAGGAAAACAATTATTTGATGATGTCGATTTAGAAATTGATCACCACAAACACCGTCCCAATCAAGTCGCCAATAAATTATTCGTGAAAGTTAATAGTTTGTATCTTTCAAAGAAATTAACTGGAGACCAACTAATTGTTATCAATAGCGAATTACAATCTTTTACTGATATTTGTGGCGCTTGTGAGCGGATTAAGAATACACCTATACCCTATTCTTATAGTGCATTCATAAAGAAATTTATTTTTATTTACGTATTGACTTTACCTTTTGGATATGTATTTAGTTTAGGATATTATGTTATTCCTGTAGTTGTATTTATCTTTTATGTTCTCGCTAGTTTAGAACTAATCGCCGAAGAAATTGAAGATCCTTTTGGAGAAGATGCTAATGATTTACCTACGAAAAAAATAGCTGAAAATATTAAAAAACATATTGAAGAAATTTTATAAATTCTAAAAAAAACATATGAAAACTAGTGCTAAAATTATTTTTGTTTTACTTCTTTCTTTTTTTGTCTCTTGCCAAAAAAGTACCACTGAAAATTCGTCTGTATATTTCGAAAGATCAAACGACAGTATTCAAAATGGAGGTGTGAAAGTTATTCCAATTACTACTTCAAAAGGGACTTTTAACGTTTGGACTAAACGCATTGGAAATAATCCTAAAATAAAATTACTCCTTCTTAACGGTGGTCCGGGTGCCACTCACGAATATTTTGAATGTTTTGAAAATTTCCTACCTGCTGAAGGAATTGAAATTATTTATTACGATCAATTGGGTTGTGGAAACTCTGATAATCCGAATGATGTAGCGCTTTGGGATTTAGGTCGCTATGTAGAAGAAGTGGAACAAGTTAGAAAAGCATTGCATTTAGATGCCACTAATTTTTATTTGTTAGGCCATTCTTGGGGAGGCATTTTAGCTATGGAATATGCTTTGAAATACCAACATAATATGAAAGGATTGATTATCTCCAATATGATGTCTAGCTGTCCTGAATATGGTAAATATGCCGATGAAGTATTAGCGAAACAAATGGATCCAAAAATATTGGCTGAACTCAATCAAATTGAAGCTGCAAAAGATTTTTCTAATCCACGTTATATGGAACTATTAATTCCTAATTTTTACGAAAAACACATTCTTCGTTTTCCTGCAAAAGATTGGCCAGAACCGGTGAATCGATCTTTTGCGAAAATGAATCAATCGTTATATGTGACGATGCAAGGTCCGAGTGAATTTGGTATTTCAGGAAAATTAGAAAAATGGGATAGAAAAGCTGATTTAAAAAACATCACTATTCCTACTTTAGTTATTGGAGCTAAATACGATACTATGGATCCAAAACACATGTCAGCAATGTCAAAATTAGTACAAAATGGCACCTACTTATTTTGTCCAAAAGGAAGTCATATGGACTTTTATGACGACCAAAAAGTGTATTTTGGAGGATTGATTCCTTTTCTTAAAAAGAATAATTAAAAGAAAAAAATAATTATTTCAAGTAATACGAAAGACTTTTAAAAATCAAAAAAAAATGTTTCCTACTCCAATCTGCAATCCTTATATTTGCAAACCTGAAAATAATTCAAAATGAAAATATCATACAACTGGATAAAACAGTTTATTAAAATAGATTGGCAATCAGAAGAAACCGCAGCTTTATTAACCGATTTAGGTTTAGAAGTGGAAGTGGTTGAAAAATACCAATCTGTAAAAGGTGGTTTAGAAGGAATTGTAGTAGGACACGTTTTAACCTGTGTTCCTCACCCTGATGCAGATAGACTAAAAGTAACTACCGTAGATTTAGGCGACGGAACTCCAGTTCAAATTGTATGCGGTGCTAGTAATGTAGCGGCAGGACAAAAAGTTCCTGTAGCCACTATAGGAACCATTTTGTATGATAAAGAAGGAGAAGCATTTACAATTAAAAAAGGGAAAATTCGCGGACAAGAAAGTCACGGGATGATTTGTGCTGAGGATGAAATTGGTCTTGGTACTAGCCATGATGGAATTATGGTTTTAGAACCATCGTTACAACCCGGAACTCCCGTTGCTACCGTTTTTAAAATTGAAAATGATGAAGTATTCGAAATTGGATTAACTCCCAATCGTGCAGACGCGATGAGCCACTTAGGTACAGCTCGTGATTTAAGAGCTGGAATGCTTCAAAGTGGTGCAAACGTAGAATTGATCACTCCTTCCGTAAGCAATTTCAGAGTAGACAAACGTACCTTAAAAATCGACATTGATGTTAAAGAGAGTAAATTGGTTCCAAGATACTGCGGAGTAACTATTTCAGGAATTACTGTAAAACCATCTCCTGCTTGGTTACAAAACCGTTTGAAATCTATTGGTTTAAATCCAAAAAACAATATTGTGGATGTTACTAATTATGTATTACACGAATTAG
>CAZOHO010000063.1:0-11439 GCA_964579755.1 uncultured Flavobacterium sp. | reverse complement strand
GATAAGCTATTACTTATTACGATATATCATAAACATAATTCTTTATTATGAGTGCAACTCAAAACAAAAAAATTGAAATTATAAAAGCAGCTACTTCTAAAATTAATGAAGTAGATTTTGAAAACTTAAGTTTTGGAGCTGTTTTTACAGACCATTTATTTGAATGTGATTTTAAAAATGGCGAATGGCAAACACCTACTGTTAAGCCATACGCTCCTTTTTTAGTTGATCCATCTACTCGTGTTTTTCACTATGGACAAGCCATTTTTGAAGGAATGAAAGCCTACAAAGATGAACAAGATGCTATTTGGTTATTTAGACCTGATGAAAACTACAAACGTTTCAATAAATCAGCTGTCAGAATGGCTATGCCTGAAGTTCCTGAAGATATCTTCATGAATGGATTGAAAGAATTACTTAAAATTGATCAAGCTTGGGTAAAAAAAGGAAACGGAAACTCTATGTACATTAGACCTTTCATGATTGGAACAGGTACTGGAGTAATTGCCAATCCTTCGGATAACTACAAATTCATGATAATCTTATCTCCTGTTAAATCGTATTATGCAGGCGAAGTTAAAGTAATTGTTGCGGAACATTATAGTAGAGCGGCTAATGGAGGAATCGGAGCTGCAAAAGCAGCTGGTAATTATGCTGGACAATTCTATCCAACTAATTTGGCTAACAAAGAAGGTTTCCAACAAGTAATTTGGACAGATGATGCAACACATACTAAACTAGAAGAAGCCGGAACAATGAACGTATTCTTTAGAATCAATGATACTTTATTTACTGCACCAACAAGCGAAAGAATTCTTGATGGAGTTACTAGAAAAACACTTATTGATTTAGCTAAGAGAGAGGGTATCAATGTTGAAGTACGTTCTGTACTAGTAAATGAATTAGTAGAGGCTGCTAAAAACGGAAGCTTAAAAGAAATTTTTGGGGCAGGAACTGCTGCTGTTATCAGCCCGATTGCTGGATTCTCTTATAAAGACCATTACTACGAATTACCTAAATTGGAAAATTCAGTTGCAGCTGATTTAAAATTGAAATTGACTAATATTCAAAATAAATTAGCCGAAGATACTTTTGGTTGGACTGTTAAAGTTTAATTAGAGTAACCCTAAATAAAAAAAGCGATTTTCAAATGAAAATCGCTTTTTTTATTTCCTAATTTGTCAACCGTTATTCTCCTAAAATTTTAGAGAAATCAGGTTTAAAATAGTTGGGACCTTTCATTACTTTTCCATCCTCACGGTAAATAGGATTTCCATCCTCCCCTAGTTTACTCATGTTGGAACGTTGAATTTCGTCAAACACTTCCTCTATTTTATGTTGCAAACCATGTTCTATAATAGTACCACAAAGAATATACATCATATCCCCTAAAGCATCTGCAATTTCAACTAAATCATTATTCAAAACAGCCTCCAAATACTCTTCATTTTCTTCTTTCATTAAATTATATCGAAGTTGTTTTTTGGTTTCACCCAAATCGGCAATCGGAGACTCACTATGACCTATACGGAATGCGGTATGAAATTCCTTTACCGCTTTAATTTGCTTTTGCATAATTTAATTCATTAAATGAATCGGAAAATTAATAACTATTCTTGAACAATTGACTAAATTTGCTATAAATTTTCAACACATGTTTAGTACAGGACAATTAATCTTCGGACTTCTTTTCTTTATAGCCTTTGTAATCGCAATGATTTTTGCCTACAGAAAAGACGCTAAGTTGCATCAACTCTTTTACAAAGGAAACTATAAGATATTGTTAGGCTTCTTATTATTTATAGGATTACTGTTTGTAATTAAGATTTTCTTTAAACGTTAGTTTCTTTTTATCCTTGCTGTTATTTTGAGATAAAAAAACTAACTTTACCTAAGAAACCCAATTTATACCCAACATGAAAATCTTAAAATACATCTTCCTTTTACTTCTACTCAGTTTTGTTTCTTTTTCTGTTTTTATAGCAACTCAAAAAGGACATTTTGCTATTGAAAAAAGTAAAATAATCCACACCTCAAAATCAAACCTTTACAATTATGTGAATGATTACCAAAACTGGGGCGATTTTATGGCTTTTATGGTGGAAGATACTACAATAAAAATACGTTTTTCTAAAACTACCATTGGCAAAGGTGCTAAATCTACATGGGAAGGTACAGAGGGAAATGGAATTGTTCAAACTTTCTCAGTAAAAGAAAATGATAGTATCACACAAAAAATGGATTTGGATGGTTCCGAATTCAACACTACTTGGATATTCAAAGATACTTTAGGTGGTACAAAAGTTACCTTGAAATCTAAAGGAGAAATGAGTTTCTCTTATAAAATTTACACCGCATTACATGGTGGGGCAAATAGAATAATAGGTAGATTATTTGAAAAAAGTTTAGCAAACTTAGACCGAAGTTTGGATTACGAAATCAATACATACAAAATAAAAGTAAATGGATTAGTCCAAAAATTAGGGACCCCTTATTTAAAACAAAGTTTTACAAGTAAAATTAGTTCTATTGTAAAGAACACTCGAATTGTATTTCCTAAAATTATCGATTTTTGTAAACAAAATAATATTGAACTCAATGGTAAACCATTCATTATCTACCATACGTATGATGAAAAAAGTGGATTAGCTAAGATTTCGCTTTGTATTCCTATTAAGGAAGCAATTATGACTAGTGATGGTAGCGATATATTAGCCGATGAATTGGAATCTTTTAACGCCATAAAAACTTCACTTTATGGAGATTATTCACATACGGAAGAGGCCTTGAAAAAATCCAAATCGTATATTAATCAAAAAGTAATTACTCCCGATTCTAGATTTTCGCATTTAGAGGTGTATACAATAAGTAAATCAGACATCAAAAATTCTTCCAAATGGAAAACCGAAATTTACTTTCCTGTAAAACAAAAAAAAGTAACTCCTAAAATAGTTCCCGCAACTGAAGAAATCTCAAATCCAGAAACAGATACAAATTCATCTGAAATTTAATCTTTGGATTAAACCTTTTAGACAAATTGTATTCTAATCAGTTAAACAAAAATCTTGCAAGAAGAAAAGGAATTTATTCAAGAATTATTACATCCTAAGACGCAAAATGAGGCGTTTCAAAAACTCTTGCTCACTTATCAAAAACCGCTCTATCATCATATTCGAAACATTGTATTAAACCATGATGACACGGACGATGTATTACAAAATACATTTATAAAAGTATTTCAAAATCTAAAAAACTTCAAAGGAGATAGCAAACTCTTTTCATGGATGTACCGAATAGCCACTAATGAATCGTTAACTTTTATCAAACAAAAAGCACAAAAAAACAAAACTTCAACCGCAGAATTACAAAACAAAACGATTGATAATTTAAAAGCAGATGTCTATTTTGATGGAAATGAAATTCAAATCAAATTACAAAAAGCAATTGCATTATTACCTACCAAACAACAATTAGTCTTCAAAATGAAATATTTTGAAGAATTAAAATATGAAGAAATTGCTGATATTTTAGACACCTCGGTTGGAGCGCTAAAGGCTTCTTATCATCATGCTGTAAAAAAAATAGAGGCTTACGTCACCTCAAATTAAACCTTTTAAACTCTTTTTAGTCAAACTATTGTTATGAAAACATTTAAATTAGAAAACGAACCAAAAATTGAATCTGGATTTATAGTCCCAGACCACTATTTTGATGATTTTTCTAAAAAAGTACTTTCCCAATTACCCGAAGAAAAAAGCACCGTTATTCCTCTTTTTCAAAGAAGAAAAAACCTATTATTTGCAGTAGCTGCTGTTTTGGTTATTGGATTGTTGATTCCTATTTATAATCAATTATCGAGAAATTCAGAAGAATTAGATACTACTACTTTAGAAAATCATTTAGCGTATCAAACTGATATCAATCAATATGAACTAATTAGCGAATTAGATGAGGAAGACCTTACTAAAATGGAGTCTGCGATTCAATTAAAAGACGAGACTATTGAAGACATTTTAACAACTAATTCAGATTTGGAAAGACTTATTACGGAATAATATATTTATAAAAACAAAACTATGAAGCCTCTTAAAATAATAATTGTACTACTATTGCTTACTTCATTTAACTTCTATGCGCAAGGAGATAATATGAAAGAAAAAAGAGAGCAAATCAAAACTATGAAAATAGCTTTTTTGACTACAGAATTAGACTTAAGCAGTACCGAAGCAGAGAAATTTTGGCCTATCTATAATACTTTTGAAGAAAAAGAATTTGAATTGAAGCATTTAAAAATGAGATCTTTTATTAAAAAATACAAAGAAGGTAAAGATAAAATGTCAGAAAAAGAAGCTAGTACTCTGCTGAACCAAATTGAAAACAATGAAGAAGAAATATTCGTGCTTCGCAAAAAATTTATCGGGAATTTAAAAGGAATTTTACCCGCTTCTAAAATTATTCGACTTAAAAAATCAGAAGAAGACTTTAATAGAAAACTATTAATGCAATACCGAAACAAAGGACAGAGAAAAGAATAATTTTATAAAAGTATCTCCAAGGCCATTCCAATAGGAATGGCCTTATTTTTTAAATCGAATATGAATCAATTTATTTTTACCTGCTGCAATTGCAGTTGAAGCATTTAAAAAACGAATGGTATATAAACCTCCGTCAGTACTGAATTGTTTCCAACTATTACCTCCATCATTAGAATAAAATAAACCTGAAGCACCTACACTGACTAATTCTTTGCCTTTACTTTTCGGAATATATTGCACACAAGAAGCGTACCCAAAACCTTGATTTTGCGCAACCAATTGCCATCTTTTTCCTCCATCTCGAGTTACTGCTTTATTATCAAAATTTTGAGTCAAAACCTCATAATTTCCTCCAGAGATAAATCCTATTTTTGAATCATAAAAATCAGCTGTAAAAATTCCGGTCATCTGTTTTCCTTGTACCATTGGTGTTTCATTCACTGACCAACTTTTTCCTTTATCATTGGAGAAAAATACTCGGGCGCTTTTTCCTCCTGACACAAGCCAAGTACTATTATCCTTGATCACAATGTTAGTATTGCTAGCGGCAAAAGCAGCCTCTCCTTCTGCTAATTGAGGTAATTGATCTGAAGGTATTTTTTGCCAAGTAGTACCACCATCCCGAGTTGTTATTACAGAAAAACATCCTTCTATTGGGTCTCCAATGGCTATACCTTCTAAATCATTCCAAAATTGCATACTATCATAAAATACTTTTTCATGCCTTTCTTGGTATACCAATTCATAACTCAAATCGTCTTTTGAAATTCGGTACAACAAAGCTGGATTAGCTACACTTAAAATAAACACATACTTATTAGTTTGAGCGATACTTCTAAACTCACTGTTTTTTTCAGTGGGAATTTGAATTTCTTTCTTTTGATTTAACTTCAAATCAATACAGCCAAATCTAGATTTATCAGCTGCATACCACACCTTCTCATTATCCAAAACTAAAGCACGAATACTGATTTTATCCTCTAACAAAGTATCTATTACAACAGATGTAAAATAATTTTTAGTAATTCTATCTTTTGATTTACAAGAACATAAAAGAATACTAACGACAATAAAAAGGAATATTTTCTTCATAAAAAATAGAATTTAAAATGCTAAAATACAATTAATTAAAATGTAGGCATATTGTTCTTTTATTTATTGGCACAGTAATTGGAAAGTTATCAAATGTAATCTTAAATCGACTTATTATGAAAACGAATTTATTCTTTTTAACAGTACTTGGAACTTTTATTACCACACAAATACAGGCGCAAAATAGCAATCAAATTAATGCCATGAACTCTGAAGTTAGTGCCAATTTAGATTTAAGAGCAGTTTCGTCACTATTTGGAGAAGCTCTAAATTTGGAAGATTTTGAAATGCATTTGAATGATCCTAAACTTCAACTATCTAATTTAGACTTGAATAATGATAATCAAGTTGATTATTTAAGAGTTGTAGAATCTGTTAAAAATAGAAACCACCTCATTTTAATTCAGGCCGTTATTGACCGTGATGTATATCAAGATGTAGCTACAATAAATGTAGAAAAAAACAACTATAATTCTGTTAACATACAAATTATTGGAAATAGAAATTTATATGGAGCTAATTACATTTACAAACCCGTTTACTATAGAACCCCTATACTATTGAGTTTGTTTTGGAATTCTAATTATCGTCCCTATTACTCTAATTGGAGATGGAATTACTATCCTAAATACTATTATTCTTGGAATTCACGCCCATATTATAAATACCATTCAAGCCATAGTTATAGTTTGAACAACTATCATAATAATTCCCGAAATTATAGAAAAAATTATTACACAGAAGATACTTATAAAAAAAAGTACAACAATCAACGATACAATTATAGTAATTCAAATCAACCAGTGTACGAATCGAATCATCGTGAATCAACGCATAATGGAGACCGAAGATATTCTAATGAATACAGTCCTGAAGAAAGGAATAATGGAAGTAAGAGATATGGAATCGAAAACGAAAATTATAGACGAGATAATACCCAAAATAGACCTCTAGAAATGAAAGAAGTGGAAATTAATCGAAATAACACACAATATGTTTCTACTCCCTCAATGAGAGAAAACAACAGAAACGCCAGAGAAAATTTTCGAAGAAATTAACCTTAAACTTAGAATCATTAAAAACACGGAATCGGCTTCCGTGTTTTTTTATTATTTTTTATCCTAATATATTTAAAAAGAGTAAATTTGCCCACTTTTTAATTAAATATCATGAGCGTAGCGCACAAAGATCTACACAGTAAATTAACACTTGGTGGTCTATTAGTTTCTTTAGGAATTATTTATGGTGACATTGGAACATCTCCTTTATATGTAATGAAAGCCATTCTTGGTGACCATATTATTAATGCCGATATTGTTTTAGGAGGAATATCTTGTGTTTTCTGGACACTTACACTTCAAACTACAATAAAATACGTACTTATAACTTTAAGTGCTGATAATCATGGAGAAGGCGGAATTTTTGCTTTATACGCCTTAGTAAAAAAAACCAAAATACGATGGCTCATTGTACCCGCAATAATTGGAGGAAGTGCATTACTCGCTGATGGAATCATTACCCCTCCCATCTCGGTTTCATCTGCAGTAGAGGGAGTTAGAACCTTTTATCCTGAAATTAATACCATTCCAATCGTAATAGGAATTTTGTTTATTCTCTTTACTATTCAGCAATTTGGAACTAAATTAGTAGGAAAGTTTTTTGCTCCAATGATGTTAATTTGGTTTACCATGTTAGCTGTATTAGGAGGGATCCAAATCTTTAAACACATTGAAGTTCTTCATGCCATAAACCCTTACTACGCCTACAAATTACTTTCTGTTCACCCTGATGGTTTCTTTGTTCTTGGATTCGTATTTTTATGTACTACTGGTGCCGAGGCATTGTATTCGGACATGGGTCATTGTGGACGAAAAAACATTAGAATCAGTTGGATTTTTGTAAAAACGGCTTTAGTATTGAACTACTTCGGCCAAGGGGCTTATTTAATTCACCACGAAGGGCAAACATTAGCAAGTCTTGGCGGAAAAAATGGCAATCCATTTTATTTAATTATGGCTGATTGGTTTCAGCCCATTGGAATTGTAGTAGCTACTTTGGCTGCCGTAATTGCTTCTCAAGCTTTAATTAGTGGTTCGTTTACTTTAATCAACGAAGCAATGCGTTTGAATTTTTGGCCAAAAGTCAAAATTAAATATCCAACCGAATTAAAAGGGCAATTGTACATTCCTTCAATCAACTGGTTATTATTCTTTGGATGTGTGGGTATTGTCTTGCACTTCGAAGAGTCTAGTAATATGGAACATGCTTACGGTCTGGCCATCATTCTTTGTATGATTATGACCACGCTATTATTGAATTACTATTTAATTATGAAAAGAGTAAAATGGTTCTTCTTCGTGCCATTAATCAGTATTTATTTAGTAATTGAATTTAGTTTCCTTGCTGCCAATATTACTAAATTTGCCGAGGGAGGTTATGTTACACTTTTCATTGCTATACTTTTAATTTCGATTATGACCATTTGGTATCTAGCGAAGAAAATTAACAAAGCATATACTAAAATTGTTAAGATTGAAGATTACAAAAAAGTATTGGGTGAATTAAGTGCCGATTTGTCAATTCCTAAATATGCTACCCATTTAGTATATATGACCAATGCTGGTAGAGTGGATGAAATCGAAGAAAAAGTAATGTATTCTATTCTTCAAAAAAGACCTAAAAGAGCCGACATTTATTGGTTTGTTCACGTAAATATCCTAACCGAACCTTACAAAACAGAATACAAAGTAACTGAGATATTAAAAGACGACTTGTATCGTGTTGATTTCAACTTAGGATTTAGAGAGCCCACTAAAATCAATTTGATGTTCCGCGAAGTATTGAAAGATATGGTAAAAAAAGGCGAGGTAGATATCACCAGTCGTTACGAATCATTGAACAAAAACAATATTCTTGGAGACTTCAAATTTGTACTATCTGAAAAATTCTTATCTAACGATAGCGATTTATTGTGGCATGAAAAATTAGTTATGAATTCGTATTTCTTCATTAAAAAACTAAGTTTATCTGAAGAAAGAGCCTTTGGATTAGACAGTAGTTCTGTGAAAATTGAAAAATTCCCAATGGTACTTCATGCTCCAGAAAACATAGGACTAACAAGAGTAAAATAAAATACCCTTATCTCAAATACTAAAGGCACTGTTTTACACAGTGTCTTTTTATTTAGAACATTAAAATTTAGCTTTCCAATCAATAAATAGTACCTTTGCAATTCAATTATTTACAATGAGATTACACAGAAATTTAGTTTATACTACTATTGACGCTTTAAACGCTATTTTCAACGAAGGAGAATATGCAGACAAAGTGGTAGCACGTTCCTTAAAAAAAGACAAACGTTGGGGAAGTTCCGACAGAAAATTTGTTGCAGAAACGATTTATGAAATAGTGCGTTGGAAGCGATTATACTCTGAAATAGCAGAAGTTAAAGAACCTTTTGACAGAGATAATTTGTGGAGAATTTTCGCGGTTTGGGCAGTTTTGAGAGGGTATCCAATTCCAGATTGGCGTCAATTAGACGGGACTCCTGAACGAAAAATTAAAGGTCGTTTTGATGAATTGTCTAAAATCAGAACCTTCAAAGAATCTATCCCAGATTGGATGGACGAATTAGGAGTAAAAGAGTTAGGCGAAAAAGTTTGGGCAAAAGAAATTACGGCTCAAAACCAACCTGCAAAAGTAATTCTTCGTGTCAATACGCTAAAAACAACTAAAGAAAAACTCAAAGCCATCTTGATGGATTTGAATATCGAAACCGAATATTTGAAAGACCAGCCTGATGCTTTGGTTTTAAAAGAAAGAGCCAATGTGTTTTTAACCGATGCTTTCAAACAAGGTTTCTTTGAAGTACAAGATGCTAATTCACAATTAGTCGCTGCTTTCCTTGATGTAAAACCAGGAATGCGTGTGGTAGATACTTGTGCTGGTGCGGGCGGAAAAACGCTACACATTGCTTCTTTAATGGAAAATAAAGGACAATTGATTGCTATGGATTTATATGAAAGTAAATTAAAGCAATTGAAATTGAGAGCCAAAAGAAACAGTGCATTTAACATTGAATACCGCATTATTGATTCTACTAAGGTTATTAAAAAATTACATGAAAAAGCCGATCGTGTTCTGATTGACGCACCTTGTAGTGGTTTAGGAGTTCTAAAAAGAAACCCTGACGCTAAATGGAAATTACAACCTGAATTTATTGACAATATCCGTAAAGTTCAAGCCGAAGTATTAGAAAACTATTCTAAAATTGTAAAACCAGGCGGTAAATTAGTGTATGCTACTTGCTCTATTTTACCTTCGGAAAACCAAGAACAAGTACAACGCTTCCTAACCACCGAAATTGGAAAACAATTTCAGTTTGTTGAAGACCGAAAAATATTGGCTTCAGAGTCAGGTTTTGATGGTTTTTATATGGCTTTATTGGAACGTAAAAATGCATAACCATAGAATATTAAACACAAAAAAAGTCCCAAATTGGGACTTTTTTTATACAATTATATTTCAGAATTAATCATTCATTGAAATCAAAAACTCTTCGTTATTTCTAGTCTTTTTGAATCGGTCATTAATGAAATCCATTGCTTCCACAGGATTCATATCTGAAAGGTATTTACGCATAATCCACATACGTTGTAAGGTTTGCGGATCTAACAATAAATCATCTCTACGCGTACTTGAAGATGTTAAATCAATAGCTGGGAAAATACGTTTGTTCGCAATTTTTCTATCCAACTGCAATTCCATATTACCTGTTCCTTTGAATTCTTCAAAAATCACCTCATCCATTTTAGAACCTGTTTCGGTCAAAGCAGTAGCAATGATACTTAACGAGCCTCCATTTTCTACATTACGAGCCGCTCCAAAGAAACGTTTTGGCTTTTGCAATGCATTAGCATCTACTCCACCACTCAATACTTTTCCAGAAGCGGGTTGTACCGTGTTATAAGCTCTTGCTAAACGAGTAATCGAATCCAAAAGAATAACTACATCATGCCCGCATTCAACCAAACGCTTGGCTTTTTCTAAAACAATATTAGCAATTTTAACGTGTTCTTGTGGCTCTCTATCAAAAGTAGAAGCGATAACTTCTCCACGAACACTACGTTGCATATCCGTTACCTCTTCTGGACGTTCGTCAATCAAAAGGACTATTAAATAAACTTCCGGATGATTGGCTGCAATAGCATTGGCAATGTCTTTTAACAACATGGTTTTACCAGTTTTGGGTTGCGCTACAATCATACCACGTTGTCCTTTCCCTATTGGAGAAAATAAATCAATAATTCGGGTTGAAATAGTACTTTGCTTTTCAGCCAATTTGAATTTTTCTTTTGGAAAAACAGGTGTTAAATGCTCAAATGAAACTCGGTCGCGAACCACTTGCGGATCGTGTCCGTTAATTTTTAATACGCGAACCAAAGGAAAGAATTTTTCTCCTTCTTTTGGAGGGCGCACTACTCCTTTTACGGTATCTCCTGTTTTTAAACCAAACAATCGAATCTGAGAAGTAGACAAATAAATATCATCTGGCGAAGCCAAATAATTATAATCAGAAGAACGTAAGAAACCATAACCATCAGGCATCATTTCTAACACTCCTTCACTTTCTATGATTCCGTCAAATTCATAATCAGAGTGTCCAAAATTATTTTTCTTATTCTTTTGGTTGGGATTCTGATTTTGATTGCCGTTTTGATTTGGGTTTTGGTTTTGTTTATTTAACTGATTCGGATTTACTTTTTTAGTAGCCACTGGTGTATCTGTACCTTCGCTTGTAGATGACTCCAAA
>CAZOHO010000062.1:1581-11453 GCA_964579755.1 uncultured Flavobacterium sp. | reverse complement strand
GAAAGAGCTTTTACAGGAACCATGTGGAACGACGAAACAAAAGGAACGTATTATTGTGCCACTTGCGGGTACAAACTATTCCAATCGAATCAAAAATTCACTAGTAGCTGTGGATGGCCAAGCTTTTTTGAGCAAGAAAATAAAGAAAGTATCGTCTTTAAATTAGACAAATCCTACGGAATGATTCGCACCGAGGCACTTTGTGGTAGATGCAATAGCCATTTAGGCCATTTATTCAATGACGGCCCAGAACCTACAGGAAAAAGATACTGTATGAATGCCATTTCATTGGATTTTGTGCCGAATAGTTCTACAAAAAATACGGCTATTAATTTGGAAACCATTACACTTGGCGGAGGCTGTTATTGGTGTGTCGAAGCAGTTTATGATAATTTAAAAGGAGTACAATCCGTCGTTTCAGGTTATGCAGGTGGAAAAACAGCCAATCCAAGCTATGAAGAAGTCTGTTCTGGAACAACGGGACATGCCGAAGTAGTCCAAATTACCTACGACAAAACACAAACCAATTTAGACGAGATTTTCAAAGTATTCTTTACCGTTCACGACCCCACCACACTCAACCGTCAAGGCGCTGATGTGGGAACACAATACCGTTCAGTTATTTTCTACAAAAACGAACAAGAAAAAAAAGAAGCGCAAAATGTTCTTGAGGCGCTAAAGAAGGCCCATGTCTATGATAGTCCAGTGGTAACTACTATTGAACCACTGACACAGTTTTACAAAGCTGAGGACTACCATCAAGACTATTACAACAACAATAAGAACCAACCGTATTGTAAAATGGTCATACAACCTAAAATTGAAAAATTCGAAAAATTATTTAAAAGCCGTTTGAAAAAAGAATAAGCAAACTGCATTTTACCTACAAATAAATTCCGTTTATCGTCTTTTTAAAATACAAAACATGGAAAAACATACATTTGTAATACCAACTTTTTAAATCTATAGTTATGTATTATGAAAGACATTTTTGGGGAATGCATTTTTTTTGGTGGCTTTTTTGGATTGTAATGATAATCTGGATATTCGCTACTCCGTATGACATTCCAAGACGAATCAATAGAAAACAAAATCCTCTATCAATTCTAAAAAAAAGATTGGCTAAGGGAGAAATTACCTCAGAAGAATACAACGAAAAGAAAAAAATTCTAGAAGACAAGGAGTAAAATAATTGTTGGATTTTCTCGCTTTAAAAATGCAATCAAATATTGCAATTATAATAGTATATTTACTTTATAATTTCAAACAGATAGATCCCAAATGAAACAACTCATTCGTTTTACACTACTTCTTTTTTTACTGAATTACCATGCCATTGAGGCACAAGAATCCAAACCTACTTGGGCACTACTCAATTTTGTAAAAACGGACAGCATTAATCCCATTTTATCACCTGATAAAAAACAAACCTTTATATGTCCGGTAAGTAAAAAAGAAGTGAGTTGGGAAGAACGCAATGTACTCAATCCATCTGCCATAGTAAAAGACAATAAAGTATACCTCATCTATCGAGCGCAAGACAACCAAATGACTTCCCGTTTAGGTTTGGCGATAAGCGAAGACGGTTTGCATTTTAAAAAAGAAGCCGAACCTATCTTTTACCCTGACAATGACAGTATGAATCAATACGAATGGAAAGGCGGCGTAGAAGATCCAAGAGTAATGGAATGTCCGGACGGAAGCTATTTTATGACCTATACTTCGTATGATGGAAAAATAGCACGACTCTGTTTTGCTACTTCCAAAGATTTGAAACATTGGACTAAACAAGGCCTAGTGCTGAAAGACGAAAAATACAAAGACCTATGGGCAAAATCAGGAGCAGTTGTAGGGGAAAGAAAAGGAAATAGGATAGTTGCCACAAAAATCAATAATAAATACTGGATGTATTTTGGCGATACCGATTTGTTCATGGCGTATTCTGACGATTTAATCCATTGGCAAGCCGCTGTCAATGAAGAAAGTCAAAAAATGATTAGTGTTCTTCATCCTAGAATGGGCTATTTTGACAGTCGATTGGTAGAGCCTGGACCTTTTGCTCTTTTGCAAAAAGAAGGAATTGTATTAATATATAACGGCAGTAATGCGGCCAATTACAATACCGCTGAATTACCAAAATTTACCTATGCTGCGGGTCAAGCTTTATTTGACAAAAACCAACCCTATAAATTAATCGACCGTACTCAAAATCACTTCATTCATCCTGACAAACCCTATGAAAAAATGGGAGAGGTAAACGAAGTTTGTTTTGTAGAAGGATTAGTTTTCTTTAAAAACAAATGGCTGTTGTATTATGGTACTGCCGACTCAAAAATTGCGGTAGCGGTGCGTAAACAATAGGTATTACTGCAAACTTTCAGCGATTTTTAAAGCACATTTTTCACCATCAATGGCAGCCGAAATAATGCCACCAGCATAGCCTGCTCCTTCTCCACACGGATACAATCCTTTGATTTGCAAATGCTCAAGAGACATTCCATCTCTCGGAATTCTCACAGGCGAAGAAGTACGTGATTCAGGAGCATGAAGAATCGCTTCATTAGTCAAATACCCTTTCATTGATTTGCCAAATTCGGTAAATCCTTCTCTCAAAATCTGACTTAAAAAACCAGGAAACACCTGCCCCATTTCTACCGAAGTGGTACCTGGAACATAGGATGTAGTAGGAATAGTAGACGAGACTTTATTTTGAGTAAAATCAACCATTCGTTGTGCGGGAACACGTTGGGTTTGACCAGCCAAATGCCATGCTTTTTGCTCGATACTCTTCTGAAATTCCATTCCAGCCAAAGGACCAAATTTGGCAAAAGGAGCAAAATCTTCTAACTTCAATTCGATAACAATACCGGAATTGGCAGTAGCCTGATCACGTTTAGAAGGCGACCATCCATTGGTCACCACCTCACCTGGGCTAGTAGCACAAGGCGCAATTACGCCTCCTGGACACATACAAAAAGAATACATCCCTCGACCTCCCACTTGTTTTACAATCGAATAGGGAGCAGGTGGCAAATGTTCCCCACGATAATCACAACTGTATTGAATACGGTCTATTAACGATTGTGGGTGCTCTGCTCGCACTCCCAAAGCAAAAGGCTTGGCTTCAATCAATACTTTTTTACGATCCAACAATTCAAAAATATCACGAGCCGAATGTCCTGTGGCCAATATGATTTTATTGGCTGCAATGGTATGCCCTTTTTGAGTTACCACGCCTTGGACTTCGTTATTTTTAATTAAAATATCGGTAACGCGGGTTTCAAACAAAACCTGTCCGCCACATTCAATAATTTTTTCTCGAATATCCTGAATAATTTGAGGAAGTTTGTTTGTTCCAATGTGCGGATGAGCATCAACCAAAATATCCGGTGTCGCACCAAAAGCGACTAACAATTCCAAAATTCGGGTTACATCACCTCGTTTTTTAGAACGGGTATATAATTTTCCATCCGAATAAGTTCCTGCCCCGCCTTCACCAAAACAATAATTGGAATCTTCATTCACAATATGATCTCGATTGATCGCTTTCAAATCACGACGACGACCACGAACGTCTTTTCCGCGTTCAATCACAATGGGCTTTAATCCTAATTCGATCAATTGCAAAGCGGCAAAAAGTCCTGCAGGACCTGCACCAACAACAATTACTTCTTGAGCATGAGCGACATTTTTATAATCAGGAAGTGCTATGGATGACTCTTGAAAAGCTTCGCCTTGCAAATAAATCAATACTTTCAAATTGATTTTAATCGCTTTTTGACGCGCATCAATAGAACGTTTTACTATGGAAACATGTTGAATTTCAGAAACCCCAACCTTGATTTGTTTAGACAAATACTGTTGTAGCAACAAGGCATCGGCAGCTATTTCGGGACTAACTTGAAGTAAAAGTTCTTGAGGCATCAAATATTATTTTTTCTTTGTTAAACCCAATTGGTAAAACAGAGTACAAAAATAGCATTTTGAAGTGAATTCAGTCAATGAAAATAACAACCATTTCGTAGAAGAGTTTGTACCTTTGCTTTTCAATTGCAAAAAATGGAAAGAAAAATTAAATTAATTTGGGATTTTAGAGGCCCCGCAGCAGCAAAAACCGCCGAACATCATGAAATTCACCTCAAAGAATTCATTGCCATAGAAAAGCTACCCCTCAAGATTACGGGATTTGAAATACTAACTGAAATGTACGCTATCGCTTATATGGTAGTCACTGACGACTATATGATTGCTGTTCGAGATGCTTTAAAACCACATCGAGGTGAAATTTACCAAGAATAACTCGTAGGAAATTAGTTCGCTACTTCGCTAATGAATTGAATACGCATCAAACGCAATTCATCAATATCATATTCTCCGTCAAATTCTTTGAGCGCATCTTCAATTTTATCCGATTCAGATTCCATAAAATAATCGTGAATCTCTTCTTGCTGATCGTCATCCAACAAATCATCAACCCAATACTTGATATTTAATTTGGTACCAGAATACACAATCTGCTCCATTTCTTTAATCAAATCGTCCATGGACATCCCTTTGGCAGAAGCAATATCGTCCAAGGATAATTTTCGATCAATATTTTGAATGATGTACAATTTATTAGCCGAATTAACCCCTGTAGATTTCACAACCAAATCATCTGGGCGAATAATATCATTATCTTCAACATAACGACTAATTAATTCAACAAAGGGCGCACCGTATTTTTTAGCCTTCCCTTCACCAACACCATGAATGTTGATTAACTCATCCTGGGTAATTGGATATTTTAACGCCATGTCTTCCAATGAAGGATCTTGGAAAACTACAAAAGGCGGAACTCCTAATTTTTTGGCTACTTTTTTACGCAATTCACGCAACATACCCATCAAAATTTCATCAGCAGTTCCTGATGATTTAGCAGCAGTTACAATAGCATCGTCTTCACTTTCATTGTACTCATGATCTTCAGACATCATAAATGAAACTGGATTTTTAATAAAATCCAATCCTTTATCCGTAATCTTAACAATACCATAAGTTTCAATATCTTTGGCCAAATACCCTTCAACTAAAACTTGACGCAACAGAGCCATCCAATATTTTTCATCGTGATCGGCACCCGACCCAAAAAAAGATTGAGAGTCTGTTTTATGCGCCTTGATGACGGCATTGACGCGTCCTATCAAAGTAAACACTACTTCTTTTGACTTGTATAAATGTTTGGTATCGCGAACAACTTCTAATAATTGTACGACTTGATTTTTAGCTTCTACTTTATTCTTTGGACTACGTACGTTGTCATCCATATCGGCTCCTTCACCCGTTTCGCTATCAAATTCTTCACCAAAATAATGCAATAAAAATTTACGTCTTGACATCGAAGTTTCAGCATACGCCACTACTTCTTGCAACAAAGCAAATCCAATTTCTTGTTCAGCAACAGGCTTGCCCGACATGAATTTTTCTAATTTCTCTACATCTTTATACGAGTAGTAGGCTAAACAATGTCCTTCGCCACCATCACGTCCTGCACGTCCTGTTTCTTGATAATAACTTTCTAATGATTTTGGAATATCGTGATGAATAACAAAACGAACATCAGGTTTGTCAATTCCCATACCAAAAGCAATAGTGGCCACAACTACCTCTACATCTTCCATCAAAAACATATCTTGATGTTTTGCTCGAGTTTTAGCATCCAAACCAGCATGATACGGTACAGCACTTATTCCATTAACCTGTAACACCTCAGCAATAGCTTCTACCTTTTTACGGCTTAAACAATAAATAATTCCGGACTTCCCTTTATTTTGTTTGATAAAACGAATGATATCCGATTCGATATTCTTCGTTTTAGTACGTACTTCATAATACAAATTGGGTCTATTAAAAGATGCCTTAAAAGTAGTGGCATCCGACATATCCAAGTTTTTCAAGATGTCTTCTTGGACTTTCGGAGTAGCCGTAGCAGTCAACCCAATAATAGGCACATCCCCCAATTGTTTGATAATGTGTCGTAAATTACGGTATTCAGGTCTAAAATCATGACCCCATTCGGATATACAATGCGCTTCGTCGATAGCCACAAAGGAAACTTTTACCGACTGTAAAAATTGTACATACTCTTCCTTTGTCAAGGATTCTGGAGCAACATATAATAATTTAGTAATTCCTGCAGAAATATCATTCTTAACCTGACTAATCTCAGTTTTTGTTAAAGAAGAATTCAACACATGCGCAATACCATTCTCCGAAGAAAGACTTCGAATAGCATCTACCTGATTCTTCATTAAAGCAATTAAAGGAGAGACCACTATTGCAGTTCCCTCTTGAATTAAAGCAGGGAGCTGATAACAAAGTGACTTACCTCCTCCCGTAGGCATAATTACGAAGGTGTTTTGCTTATTAAGAATACTTTTGACAACTTGTTCTTGTAGCCCTTTAAATTGACTGAAGCCAAAATACTTCTTTAATTCTTTGTGGATATCAATTTCGTTTGAATTCATTCTTTATTATGTGGTATTTTGTATAAATTTGCATCACATAAAGATACAATTTTCTTTTACAAACACAAATTTAACTATTCTGTTTTGATAACTACACCAAATATTTTGGCTAGCGCCAAGAAAACCATACTCTCAGAGAGCCTATCCATCTCAAAACTAGCTGATTTTCTAGATGATAACTTTGTAGAGGCTGTTCAAAAAATTTACCAATCCAAAGGAAGATTAGTCGTTACTGGGATAGGAAAAAGTGCTATTATTGCTCAAAAAATGGTAGCAAGCTTCAATTCGACGGGTACGCCATCTCTTTTTTTGCATGCAGCCGAAGCCATTCATGGTGATTTAGGAATGGTACAAAAAGAGGATAGTGTTATCTGTATTTCCAAAAGCGGGAATAGTCCTGAAATTAAAGTATTGGTTCCATTATTGAAACGTTTCGATAATCTTTTAATTGCCATAACAGGCAATATGAGCTCTTATTTAGCGCAAGGAGCTGACATTGTGCTAAACACTACAGTAGAAAGCGAATCGTGTCCAAATAATTTAGCGCCAACGAATAGCACCACCGCACAATTGGTAATGGGAGATGCCTTAGCTATTTGCCTAATGGAAATGCGCGACTTCAAAGCCGAAGATTTTGCAGTCTACCATCCTGGAGGAGCTTTAGGAAAAAAACTACTTCTTCGCGTCAAAGACATGCTTGAAAATTCCTTAAAACCAATGGTTGCTCCAGATGCACCTATCAAAAAAGTAATTTTCGAAATCTCAGAAAAACGTTTAGGCGTTACCGCTGTAGTAGAAAACAACAAAGTAATCGGAATCATAACCGATGGGGATATCCGACGCATGTTAAACGATAGGGATTCTTTTGCTGATCTAACAGCCAAAGACATCATGACAAAAAATCCAAAAACCACTACCTCTGAAGCAATGGTAATTGATGCTTTTCATTTAATGGAAAACTTCAAAATTACCCAACTCGTTGTAGTAGACGATTCAGAATTTAAAGGGGTATTGCACTTACACGATATTTTAAAAGAAGGAATTATATAATGGCAAAGAAAGATTTAAACGAAATGTCATTTTTAGACCACCTAGAAGAACTACGATGGTTATTGGTTAGAAGCACAATCGCGATTCTGATTGTAGCAACAGCTACTTTTTTTGTAAGCGATTATATCTTTGATGTAATTATTTTTGGCCCTACAAGCCCTGATTTCATTACCTACCGCTTTTTCTGTGATTTATCACACCAATTAGGATTTGCCGATAGTATCTGTGTAACCGAAATGCCTTTCATCATTCAAAACACCGATATGGAAGGACAGGTAAACATCTTAGTATGGACCTGTATTTTGTCTGGATTCATTCTTGGGTTCCCTTATATTTTATGGGAATTATGGAAATTCATTAGTCCTGCCTTGTACGAAAAAGAAAGAAAACACGCCAAACTATTCCTATTCGTGTCTTCTATGCTTTTCTTTTTAGGAGTGCTTTTTGGCTACTTTGTGGTAGTGCCTATGTCAGTCAACTTTTTTGCCACTTTCAAAATAAGCGACCTAGTCAAAAACCAATTTAGCATTGATTCCTATATCGGAATGGTAAAAACAAGTGTAGTAGCCAGTGGATTGTTTTTTGAACTGCCAATTATTATTTATTTCTTGACCAAGTTAGGCTTAGTAACCCCAACTTTCTTGAGAAAATACTGGAAATATGCAGTGATTATCATTTTAATTGTAGCCGCTATTGTAACACCTCCCGACGTGGTAAGTCAAACCATCGTGGCCATCCCAATGTTGATTATCTACGAACTAAGTATTTGGATTTCTAAAGTTGTAACTCGAAATAAAAACAAAGAAAATGGCTGATATCGTTCAAGAATTTAATGACTACCGTTCTAAAATGAACGAAAAGTTATTGGCAGACAACAATAAAATTGTCAAACGTATCTTTAATTTGGATACCAATGCCTATGCCGAAGGGGCTTTGGATGTTAAAACCAAAGAACTGTTAGGATTAGTAGCTTCTGCCGTGTTGCGTTGCGACGACTGTGTGAAGTACCACTTAGAAACTAGCTACAAAGAAGGAGTAACCAAAGAAGAAATGATGGAAGCCATGGGAATTGCTACCTTGGTAGGCGGAACCATTGTAGTCCCTCATTTGCGTAGAGCCTATGAATTTTGGGAAGCATTAGAAAATAATTAATAATGTAACAATACGTCAATGTAACAATAAACCAATTGCTACATTTAGGAATTGATTAATTTACACAGTTAAAAATGATATTAAGAGCAGACAATCTAATCAAAACCTACAAAGGCCGTAGTGTCGTAAAAGGGATTTCGGTAGAAGTAAACCAAGGAGAAATCGTAGGACTTTTAGGTCCTAACGGAGCAGGTAAAACCACTTCTTTTTATATGATTGTTGGCCTAGTAAAACCCAACTCAGGCAGTATTCATTTGGACAATTTAGACATAACGGATTATCCAATGTACAAAAGAGCACAAGCAGGAATTGGCTACTTAGCGCAAGAAGCCTCTGTTTTTAGAAAGCTAAGTATTGAAGACAATATATTAAGTGTACTGCAATTGACCAACTTATCAAAAGCAGAACAAGAAGCCAAAATGGAAAGTTTAATTGCCGAGTTCAGTTTGGAGCACATCCGAACCAACCGAGGCGATTTACTATCAGGTGGAGAAAGACGTCGTACCGAAATTGCACGTTGTTTAGCAACCGACCCAAAGTTCATTTTATTAGACGAACCTTTTGCAGGTGTAGACCCCGTAGCGGTGGAAGACATTCAGCGTATTGTAGCCCAATTAAAAAATAAAAACATCGGTATCTTAATTACCGACCATAATGTGCAAGAAACACTAGCCATTACGGACAAGACGTACTTGATGTTTGAAGGTGGAATCCTAAAAGCGGGAGTTCCTGAAGAATTAGTAGAAGATGAAATGGTACGTCGCGTATACTTGGGACAAAACTTCGAATTGAGAAAGAAAAAATTAGAATTTTAAAATGAATAAACTTTCCCCAGAAGAATTAAATCAAAGTCATCAAGATCCGAATCATTGGATATGGGGAATTTTTTATTTCAACAAACAAGATCATAGATTGCTTCCGCCTAAACGAAATCCTTGGATGGGTTGGACGGTGAACTTTGCCAATCCAAAATCTATTGTAACTCTAGTGATTCTGATTATTTTTTGTAGCTTAATTATTCAATTGGCTAAATCATAACTAAGCCAATCGGTCCATTTTTGAAAGTGCATTATTCGCTACCGAAAGCAACACATAGAATACAATCACTAAAGGAATCCCAGCATACTGAAAAAATACCAACAGTAAAAGTGAAGCTACTAAAAA
>CAZOHO010000062.1:0-1481 GCA_964579755.1 uncultured Flavobacterium sp. | reverse complement strand
CCAGGCACAACCCCACTAGTCACCATATCAGCTAACGAATCCAATTGCAAACCTAACGGACTAGACACTTGAAACAAGCGTGCAAAAAAACCATCAAAAAAATCCAAGAAAATCCCCAAGCTCACAAAATAAAAAGCCAATTCGAAATCGTTGTTCAAAGCAAATACCATAGCAATACAGCCACAGAAAAGATTGAGCAAAGTAATCACATTAGGGACGTGTTTTTTAATAGTCATCATAATATAAAGTCTACAGATCGTTGAGAGCAAATTTAATATAATAATTTCAAGGACGTGAGATTTAAGTCCCATTTTTCATTCAGAGCTCTTACTTTACTATTATTTTAGAACACAGAGATAGATTCACTTTATAAAAAAGAGTATTTTTGGCAACAAGAATAACACTGCCCAATAACCTACTATGATGAAGTATTTCGTGCTAAAAAAAATAGTCTTTTTCGCCCTATTTGCCTTAAGTATACAAATTAGTTTTGCGCAAAACCTATTTCTTTCTAAAGAAGCCAAAGCCAGTGTGCTTACTTGTGGAACAAGCAATGAAATCTATGCTTTATTTGGCCACACTGCTATTCGAATAACAGATACCATCAACGGAATTGACGTAGTGTATAATTATGGCGCATTCGACTTTAGCACCTCTAATTTTGCCTTGAAATTCGTTAAAGGAAACCTGCAGTATTTTGCCGTCGCCAATTCGTATGCCGATTTCATTGCGAATTACACCTACGAAAAGCGCTCTGTTTACGAACAAGTCCTCAACATTTCTGCACCGCAAAAACAACGATTATTTGACAACCTGAACCGATCCCTACAATTAGAAAACCGAGAATACACCTATAAATTTATTGACCAAAACTGCACGTCAATGGCAGTGGACGTAATCAACCGTTCCTTAAATCAAAAAGTAATTGTAAAAAAAGGAGATACCGACAAGAGTTACCGAACCATTTTATACCCTTATTTTAACCACCATTTTTACGAACAACTAGGCACAAGTACCATCTTTGGCACAAAAACCGACCAATTGGGCACCGCGATTTTTCTTCCTTTTGAACTGAAGAAAAGTCTAGACCAAATTAAACTAAACCAACTTCCTATTGTAAAAGAAAACAAAACGCTATTGGAATTTGAAACAGAACCCAACCACTCTTGGTGGAACAACCCCTACACTTACTTACTCTTTTTGGGACTAATTCTAATCCTCAACAAAAGCAGTATAGACAAAATATACCTAATAATAATGGCAGTTTTAGGGGTAACATTTGCCTTTTTAGGAATGTATTCTACCCACTTAGAACTAGCCTACAACTACAACATCTTGTTATTCAACCCCAGTCTAATCGCTTTATTGTATTTTGTTAAAGCAAATAATAAAAAAGGAATGAAATACGTCCTTTGGTTCAACTTTATGGCATTAGCTAGCTATACACTTATCGTAATCAACAAAGCCCACCTTTGGATTGT
>CAZOHO010000061.1:6112-11589 GCA_964579755.1 uncultured Flavobacterium sp. | reverse complement strand
GCTAAAATGTTATCTATCGTTCCTTTGATGAATGGTGGAGGTTTGTTTGAAACCGGTGCAGGTGGATCAGCTCCAAAACACGTAGAGCAATTCACACAAGAAGGCTATTTACGTTGGGATTCTCTAGGAGAATTTTTAGCTTTAGGCGCTTCTTTAGAACACTTAAGCCAAACACTTAACAATCCAAAAGCATTAGTATTAGCTGAAACTTTGGACGTAGCAACTGAAAAATTCTTGGCTAATGATAAATCACCGGCACGTAAAGTAGGTCAAATTGATAACCGTGGTTCTCATTTCTACCTTACTATGTACTGGGCAGAAGCTTTAGCAGCACAAGATAAAGACGCATCTTTGAAAGCTACTTTCTCTCCTATTGCAAAAGCTTTTATCGAAAATGAAGCTACTATCAATTCAGAATTAATTGGCGCGCAAGGAAAACCTCAAACTATTGGCGGTTATTACCAACCAAATCCTGAATTAACTAGTAAAGCAATGAGACCAAGCGAAACATTCAACGCTATCTTAGCAAAAATCGCTTAATACAATCTCATTCCTAATAATTTAAAAAGGCAACTATTTCAGTTGCCTTTTTTATTTTAACGTTTGTTTGAAAAATTTCTCACAACTTTTACTGAAATTTGCATTGCTTTTCAATATAATTATCAAATTATGATTTCAAAAAAAATTAGTCTATTGTGCCTGTTGTTAAGTTGTTTATTGGCAACTGCCCAAGAAAAATTCACACTAAGTGGCACTATTAGCGACAGCAAAAGCAACGAAACCTTGATTGGAGTCAATCTGTTTATCCCTGAACTAAAAACGGGAGTAACGACTAACGAATACGGTTTTTATTCCATAACTATCCCTAAAGGAAATTACAACATCCGAATCAGCTATATGGGGTATCAAACCCTGGAAGAATCCATACAATTAAACCAAAACACCAAAACTAATTTCAAATTGTTGACTAATGAAAACACTTTAAAAGAAATCATCATAACGGATACTAAAACAAAAACTGATATTCGGAAACCTGAAATGAGTGTCAATAAACTTTCAATTTCAGCTATTAAACGAATGCCCGTAGTTTTAGGAGAAGTTGATGTTTTAAAATCCATCTTATTACTTCCTGGTGTAACCAACGCTGGCGAAGGAGCCTCTGGATTCAATGTCCGTGGTGGTGGAGCCGACCAAAACCTAATTCTGCTAGATGAAGCAACTATATTTAATTCATCTCACGTATTTGGTTTTTTCTCCGTTTTTAATCCAGATGCCATCAAAGATTTAAAATTATACAAAGGTGGTATTCCTGCTCGTTTTGGAGGCAGAGCTTCTTCTGTGTTAGATATTTATCAAAAAGACGGAAGTAGTAAAGAGTTTCATGCTAACGGAGGTATCGGTTTAATTTCGAGTCGCCTTTTAATTGAAGGGCCTTTGGTTAAAGATCGAGGTTCTTTCCTAATTGGAGGCCGAAGTTCGTATGCGCATCTATTCATGAAATTATCGAAAGACCAAAAGAATAATGCTGCTTATTTTTATGATTTGAATACTAAAATGACTTATAAACTTAACCCAAATAATAACCTGTATTTATCTGGTTATTTTGGACGCGATGTATTTAGTTTAGCCAATAGTTTTACTAATATTTACGGAAACTCTACGCTTAACTTACGTTGGAATCATTTATTTTCTGACAAACTATTTTCCAATTTGTCTTTAATTTATTCCGACTATTATTATGGTTTGGATTTGGATTTTGTTGGGTTCCAATGGGATTCTGGAATCAAAAATTACAACATCAAATACGATTTCAAAAACTATATTTCGGACCGATTCAAATTGAATTACGGACTCAACGCTATCTATTATGATTTTAATCCCGGCATCATCAAACCGTCAAGCGCTACTTCAGGAATTAACTTTTCTCAATTAGACAAAAAATATGCTCTCGAACCTGCATTGTATATCAATGCTGACCAAGAACTATCTACGAAATTTTCAGTTTCTTATGGATTGCGATACAGCTTATTTTACCGTTTAGGTCAATCCAATTTGAATGTATATGCTAATAACAATCCGATAACTTTCAATACCAATATGCAGATTTATGAAAAAGCGACTCCTATTGGCACACAAACCTTTCAAAAAAATGATATACTAAAAAGCTACAGTTATTTAGAACCTCGTTTTTCTTTGGCTTACCAGTTCAATGAAAAGCAATCGGTAAAAGCCAGTTACAATCGTATGATACAGTACCTTCAATTGATTTCCAACACCTCTTCTCCTACACCATTGGATGTTTGGACACCAAGCGACACTTTTATCAAGCCTCAAATTGCCGACCAAGTAGCTTTGGGCTATTTCAAAAACTTTAGCAATGAAAGTTACTCATTGGAAGTTGAAGCCTATTACAAAAAAGTACAAAATCGAATTGACTATATCGACGGAGCTGATTTGATTGCCAATAATGCTTTGGAACAAGTTATTCTTAATGGACAAATGCGATCGTACGGACTAGAAGTAATGCTAAAGAAAAACGAAGGACGTTTGAATGGCTGGGTTTCTTATACTTTATCTAAATCACAACAGCAAACTCCTGGTAGAACTGCTATAGAATCAGGGATAAACAACGGACAATGGTACAATTCAGCTTATGACAAAACACATAATTTGGCTATAACAAGTTCGTATCTTTTGAATGAAAAATGGTCTTTTGGAGCCAATTTCACTTTACAATCAGGACAACCCATCACCTATCCTAACGGTCAGTACCAATACTTAGGCATCACCGTTCCTAGTTACGGACTACGAAACGAGAATCGTTTACCTACTTATCATCACTTAGACATTTCATCTACACTGACGCCTCGTAAAAACAACAATCGAAATTGGAAGGGCGAATGGGTTTTTAGCATTTATAATTTGTACAATAGAAAGAATGCAGCAGCAATTAATTTCAGACAAAATAGACAAACAGGAACTAATGAGGCGGTTAAAACTTCTATTTTCGGAATGGTTCCTGCTGTAAGTTATAATTTCAAATTTTAAGCATCATGAAAAAAATATATTTCTTTTTGGTTTTTACATTGAGCTTCTTAATTTTTAGTTGTGAAGAAGTTATCCCATTAAACCTAGAAACTGCTCCTCAAAAATTAGTAATTGAAGCTGCAATTGTATGGAAAAAAGGGACAACAGGAAGTACTCAAAAAATTAAATTAAGTAATACGACTAGTTACTATAGCGATACTGCAAGTAAGGTTTTGGGAGCGACTGTTTTTATAAAAAACAGCTCTAACACCACCTTCACTTTTACTGAAGTACCCAATACAGGAGAATACAAATGCTTAAATTTTGTACCCGTAATTGGCGAAAATTACACCTTAACAATAATCAGCAACGGAAATACCTATACTGCTAACGAAACACTGCAATCGGTAGCACCTATAACTAATGTAGAACAAAATAATCAAGGTGGATTTTCAGGAAAGAATATTGAATTAAAAGCATATTACATTGATCCTATCACTATTACCAATTATTATTTATATAAATATACTTATTCAAGTCAGGTAACTTCAAATTTTTATGCCGATGAAGATATGTTTTTTAATGGAAATCCATTTTTTAGCATTTCTCAAAACGATAAATTAAAAGCAGGAGACAAAGTAGAAATCAATCATTATGGTATTTCTAAGACCTATTTTAATTACATGTCGGTTTTAGTTAGCATTGCAGGTAACAGCGGTGGCGGGCCTTTCCAATCACCACCAGCTACCGTAAGAGGAAATATCATCAACACAACACAACCCGATAATTTTCCGCTGGGATATTTCTCACTAAGCGAATATGACACAGTGAATTACGTGGTACAATAAACATACAAATATCTAATTCTATAACACCCAAATTTTATCTCAATGATACCTCCTAAATCTTCATTAATTGTTATTTTCATTTTGGTAATTTCGACATCTTGTAAATCCAGTTTCATTAATACAACTGAAACAAAAAAAACTATTGTGCCAACTACAATACCTTTTGACATTACTAACAAAACTTGGAAAATAACTATAGTGAATTTTGAAACTATCCAAGGAGAATCATCTGATTACTATTTAACATTGAACAAATCAACAGAAAGATTTCAGTCAAAAGTAGGTTGTAATCAAATTATAGGAGAATTCAAAATAAGTGATCAATTGATTTCATTTTCAAAAATAGCTTCGACAAAAATGTATTGCATGGAAACGATGAAAACTGAAGAAGCTTTCCTGTCAATTTTGTCGAATCCAAGTAAGTTTGCAGTTATTGATTCTTCAAGATTTGTATTAATTAGTGATGATATGGTTATTGCTCAATTTGATTTAGTCCAATAATCTCATCTCATTATTTTTTTGATGTGAAATAAAACTAAACTGATAATTTAAATATCTTTACAACACAAAAAAATCAAAATGTCTTCACACCATATCGTCAGAGATGACCAAGAACCTGCTTTAATTATTGCTAATGGTGCGGCTTGCCAACCCGAATTATTAGGACAACTATTAGAATGGTCTCCATTAGTTGTTGTACTCGACTCTGCCATGGAACGCGTGATGAAATTAGACATAAAAGTAGATGTTTTATTGGGTGATTTTGATCGAAATTTTAAACCTGAAAAATACCAAACAGAACAATTTCCAATTGAAATTATTCATGCTCCCGATCAAAACAAAACGGATTTAGAAAAGGCTTTTGATTATTTAATCAAGAGAAATATTCCAGCCGTAAATGTGGTTTGGGCAACGGGACGAAGAGCCGATCACACTATTACCAATATCACCAATATTACCCGCTATCGTGATGCATTGAAAATTGTAATCTTAGACGACCATTCTAAAGTATTTTTATTACCTAAAAAATTCGAAAAATGGTACCCTGCCAATACCCCAATTTCTTTAATTCCAATAGGACATGTAACCGGAATTCATTCTTCTAATTTATTTTACCCACTTCAAGATGATACGCTTACTATAGGTTATCGCACTGGAAGTAGCAATCATGTAGCTAAAGATGGTATTGTCACAATTGAACACGATGAAGGCGATTTACTAATGATGGAATGCTTTGATTAATCCATTCCAAAATTAGATTGATTATCTTTGTCTCGAAATGGAAAAACAACAAGAAAAAACAAGCACTCAAAAACCGAATTTACACCCTCGAAACCTTGATAATTCGGGCTATCATTTTGACCAATTAATTGATTGTTGTTCTGAACTTAGGTCTTTTGTATTTACTAATGTACATGGCATTCAAACTATTGATTTTGCCAATCCCGAAGCAGTAAAAGCGTTAAACAAGGCATTATTAAATTTTCATTTCGGAATTCAAAATTGGGATATTCCTAAAAATTACCTCTGCCCTCCTATTCCGGGTCGTGCTGATTATATTCACTATCTAGCTGACTTGTTAGCTTCAAGCAACAACGGAAT
>CAZOHO010000061.1:0-6012 GCA_964579755.1 uncultured Flavobacterium sp. | reverse complement strand
AACAAAGGGACGCTCCGAAAAATATCCAATTTAAAACAGCAAAAAAGCAAAGAAGCCGTCTTAAACTTTGGTGGTCAAAATGGCGAATTATGGTGCGATGGTGGCGAACTACGATTTATTACCCAAATGATTTACGAAAGTGTAAAGTACCCTTTAAATTGCATGTGGTTCACCACTTTGGTTTCAAAAAAAGAAAACCTTTCTACTATTTACAAAACTTTAAACAAAGTAAATGCAGTCGAAATAAAAACGATTACTATGGCTCAAGGCCAAAAAACAAGTCGTTTTGTAGCTTGGACTTTTATGACTTTGGAACAACGAAAAAATTGGCAATTCTAGATCAAAACAAACACTAATTTCACAAATTACACTAGTAATCTGCGATAGAAAATGGAATGAGTTGTAATTACAAATTAGGTTCTTACACCACTTTTGTGTCTTAAATTGAATTAAGTATCTTTACCAAATGAATTTCCAAGTAGTATCTGATTACCAACCCAAAGGCGACCAACCACAAGCTATTGAAAAATTAGCGCGTGGAATTAATGACGGTGAACAATTCCAAACTTTATTAGGAGTAACGGGATCGGGAAAAACATTTACGGTGGCGAATGTTATTCAGGAAGTACAACGACCTACTTTGGTTTTGGCACACAATAAAACCTTGGCAGCTCAATTGTATTCGGAATTCAAACAATTTTTTCCAAACAATGCCGTGGAGTATTTTGTTTCCTACTACGATTACTACCAACCCGAAGCCTTTATGCCGGTTACAGGAGTCTTTATTGAGAAGGATTTATCCATTAATGAAGAGTTGGAAAAGATGCGTTTAAGCACGACTTCTTCTCTCCTTTCAGGCCGAAGAGATATTCTGGTGGTAGCTTCTGTTTCCTGTTTGTATGGTATCGGAAATCCGGTAGAATTTCAAAAAAATGTGATTGCTTTAGAACGTGATCAAGTCATCTCAAGAACCAAATTATTACATAGTTTAGTACAAAGTTTATACGCTCGTACCGAAGCGGATTTTACTCCAGGAACTTTCCGAATTAAAGGCGATACAGTCGAAGTTTTTCCAAGTTATGCCGATGAGGCATTTCGCATTCACTTCTTTGGTGACGAAATTGAAGAAATCGAAAGTTTTGATGTCAAAAATGCACAGGTGTTAGAGAAGTTTGAAAAGCTAACAATCTATCCTGCCAATATGTTTGTGACTTCGCCGGATGTTTTGCAAAATGCCATTTGGGAAATCCAACAAGATTTAGTCAAACAAGTCGATTATTTTAAAGAAATTGGCAAGCATCTAGAAGCCAAGCGCCTTGAAGAACGCACCAATTTCGACTTGGAAATGATTCGGGAATTAGGCTATTGTTCAGGTATTGAAAACTATTCGCGTTACCTTGACCGACGTGAAGCTGGCACACGCCCGTTCTGTTTATTGGATTATTTTCCAAAAGATTACCTTATGGTGGTCGACGAAAGTCACGTAACCTTATCGCAAGTTCATGCTATGTATGGCGGTGACCGAAGTCGAAAAGAGAACTTAGTTGAATACGGATTTCGATTGCCTGCAGCTATGGACAACCGTCCGTTAAAATTTGAGGAGTTTGAAGCGATGCAAAATCAGGTTATTTATGTCTCTGCAACGCCTGCCGATTATGAATTGCAAAAAACAGATGGCGTTGTTGTAGAACAAGTCATTCGTCCAACAGGTTTATTGGATCCTATCATTGAAGTACGACCAAGTTTGAATCAGATTGACGATTTGATTGAAGAAATCCAGCAACGTTGCGAATTAGACGAACGTGTTTTAGTGACCACCTTGACCAAAAGAATGGCAGAAGAATTAGCTAAATATTTGACGAAAGTGTCCATTCGTTGTCGTTACATTCACTCTGATGTGGATACTTTGGAACGTATTGAAATCATGCAAGATTTGCGAAAAGGACTCTTTGATGTATTAATTGGGGTCAACTTATTGCGTGAAGGTTTGGACTTACCTGAAGTATCTTTGGTAGCTATTTTAGATGCCGACAAAGAAGGTTTTTTGAGAAGTCATCGTTCGTTAACACAAACCATTGGACGTGCTGCCCGAAACTTGAATGGAAAAGCCATTATGTATGCGGATAAAATTACCGACAGCATGCAAAAAACGATTGATGAAACCAATTACCGAAGAACAAAACAGATTAATTTCAACACAGAAAACAACTTGGTTCCTCAAGCTTTAAATAAAAAAATAGATTCAGCATTTACCAAAAATCCTTTAGTTGAATACGAATTGGGACATACTTTAAACGTTGCTGCCGAACCTGAAACAGCTTATTTATCTAAATCAGAAATTGATAAATTAATTCGAGAAAAACGCAAATCAATGGAAAAAGCGGCTAAAGAATTGGACTTTATGCAAGCCGCAAAATTGCGTGACGAAATCAAAAAATTACAAGAACAAGCCGACTAATTACATTGCTGATGGAACTGATTTTAAAAGCTTATGACCTTAAATTAAAACACACTTTTACCATTTCCAGAAAATCAATTGATGTGCAGCCTTGCATAATTGTAATTTTAAAAGATGGTGAATTATCCGGTTTTGGTGAAGCCTCTTCCAATCCCTATTACAATATTACGGTACCTATGATGATGGCTGATTTAGAAAAAATTAGATCCATCATCGAATCCTCAGTAACTGAAACGCCCGAAGTTTTTTGGTCTAAAATGCATCCCTATTTAAAAGACAACTTATTTGCTTTGTGCGCTTTAGACAATGCATACAATGATTTGTACGCGCGTAAAAAAGGAAAAAAACTATATGAATTATGGGGCTATAGCACCGAAAACAATCCATTGACTGATTACACCATCGGAATAGCACCTATCGAAAAAATGGTAGCCAAAATGGAAGAACTACCTTGGCCTATTTATAAAATTAAATTAGGAACACAAGAAGACATTGCCATTGTAAAAGTCCTTCGACAACACAGCAACGCTATTTTTAGAATTGATGCCAATTGTGGTTGGGGAGTCGATGAAACAATTCGCAATTCAATAGAGCTGAAAAAACTTGGTGTAGAATTTTTAGAACAACCTTTACCTGCAGACGATTGGGAAGGACATAAAGAAGTGTATAAATATTCTGCCTTGCCCGTAATCGCAGATGAAAGTTGTATCAAAGAAGAAGACGTAGCGAAATGTTTTCATCATTTTCACGGAGTCAATGTTAAATTGGCTAAATGTGGCGGACTTACTCCTGGAAGACGAATGATTCAAGAAGCCAAACGCTTGGGTTTACGAACCATGGCAGGCTGTATGACCGAATCTACCGTTGGTATTTCTGCCATTGCCCACTTATTGCCTGAATTGGATTATGTCGATATGGATGGTCCTTTATTACTAAGTGAAGATATTGCTAGTGGTGTTACCATGGAGTTCGGAAAAATTAATTATGCTGAAGGCAACGGAACTGGGGTGCATTTATTCTAAATTAAATACTTTTTAAATGTACCTTTGTAAAAAATAAAACCATGACCAATAACGATATCTTTAAAAAATTGCGTGTAGCCTTGATGCTTCGTGATGACCAAATAGTTGAAATTTTAGAATTAGTTGATTTTAGAATTTCAAAATCAGAATTAGGTGCGTTTTTCCGTGATGAAAAACACGAAAACTATATGGAATGTGGCGACCAAGTGTTACGCAATTTCTTGAACGGTTTGGTGATTCATTTGAGAGGCACTAAAGAAAATCCTAAAAATCCGAATGAGGTTTTAGCCAAACACAAAGCTGAAATTCCGAAGAAAGAAAACACAAAAGATAGACCTGAATTTAAATCTAGTCCAAAAGATCCAGAAAAATCAAGAGGAGATCAAAAACCTAAATCATTTACTGGAGCAAAAAAACCATTTAAGAAAAACAACGCCAAAGCGACTCCAAAAGTACAAGTAGTAGAAAAAGTACAATTCAAAAACGGTAAGAATAAAAAATGAGAAAACTAATTTTAAGTATAGCTGTTGTATTTTCTTTAAGTTCTTACGGTCAGACTAATACAGCTGAAAAAACTAAAGAAATACTCCCGGAAGATATTGCAGTATTTATTGATTCTAATTTGGCAAAATCCGAAGTAGTAAAATCATTAAATCCTAATGATATTGAATCGATGAATGTGGTTAAACGAGACACTATAATAGATTCTAAAAAATACAAAGGTCAAATTTTCATCAAACTCAAAAAGAAATAATCCTTCTATACAAATCAAAAAAAAATCCTGAGCTTTCACACTCAGGGTTTTTTATATCAAATCGTTTTTCTAATTAAGAAAGTGCCGCTTGAACTTGGTCAGCTGCTTCTTGGAATTCAACAGCAGATAAAATTGGCATTCCTGAATTATCGATTAATTCTTTTGCAATGGCAGCATTAGTACCTTGTAAACGAACAATGATTGGCACTTTAATTGCATCACCCATATTTTTGTAAGCATCAACTACCCCTTGTGCCACACGGTCACAACGAACAATTCCACCAAAAATGTTGATTAAGATAGCTTTTACGTTAGGATCTTTTAAGATAATACGGAAAGCAGTCTCTACACGTTTAGCATCAGCAGTACCACCTACATCAAGGAAGTTAGCTGGTTCAAAACCTGCATATTTAATTAAATCCATAGTGGCCATCGCTAATCCAGCTCCGTTTACCATACATCCTACAGTTCCATCAAGATCCACATAGTTTAAACCTACTTCTTTAGCTTCTACTTCAATTGGATTTTCCTCACGGATATCACGCATGTCTGCATAAGCTTTTTGTCTGTATAAAGCATTATCATCGATATTTACTTTAGCATCAACCGCTAAAATTTTATCATCAGATGTTTTTAATACCGGGTTGATTTCAAACATAGAAGCATCAGAACCAATATACGCATTGTATAAAGCAGTAATGAATTGTACCATTTCTTTGAAAGCGTTTCCAGAAACACCTAAATTAAAAGCAACTCTTCTTGCTTGGAATCCTTGTAATCCAACAGCAGGATCAATTTCCTCTGTAAAGATTAAATGTGGAGTATGTTCAGCCACTTCTTCAATATCCATTCCACCTTCAGTAGAATACATAATCATATTGCGACCTGTAGCTCTGTTCAACAAAACAGATACATAAAATTCAGACGTTTCACTTTCACCTGGATAATACACATCCTCAGCGATTAAAACTTTGTGTACTTTTTTTCCTTCTGCAGAAGTTTGAGGGGTTACCAATTGCATTCCGATGATTTGCTCAGAAATTTCTTCTACTTGTTGCAAGTTTTTAGCCAACTTAACACCACCACCTTTTCCACGTCCACCTGCGTGAACTTGTGCTTTAACTACGTACCAACCTGTTCCGGTTTCGGCAGTTAATTGTTTCGCTGCAGCAACAGCTTCTACTGGACTATTAGCTACAATTCCGCGTTGAATGCGAACTCCATAACTAGATAGAATTTCTTTTCCTTGATATTCGTGTATGTTCATAATTAAGAATTTGTCTGCTTCTCTGAAATTATTTCAGAATAAAAGTGCTACAAAAATAACAAAATAATATACATACAATATATTTTTTTCATTAAAAACGAAGCGAATCCGAATTATATTCGAAGCTTTCCCGAAAAGAGTACTTTTTTAATAAAATTTAAATAAAATAAACTAATTTGTTACAAAAAATAACATTCTGTTATATTTCTGTTTTTAGCTTCAAAATCGGCATTTTTAAGGTGATTTTGGTTCGTCATATTGTCAATACCTCAATCCAATCTCGTTTTAATAACAATATCTTCATTTATACAACCGTTTTCTATTATTTTGGTAAAAATCAGCATAAAAGGGGTTTTGAATTCGGTAAATAGTACGAAATATTTAATTTTGTAAAAAAATTATCAAGCATGAAAGTTAAAGAACAAGGCCTTTATTTACCAGAATTTGAGCACGACAATTGTGGTGCAGGATTTATCTGTAATTTGAATGGAATCAAGTCGAATGATATTAT
>CAZOHO010000060.1:0-11603 GCA_964579755.1 uncultured Flavobacterium sp. | reverse complement strand
AATGTTTAATAACACTCCAAGCGCCGTGATCCAAACCCCAAGTATCATCTAATTCGACCTCTGTAGGTAGTAGTAATTCTTTGGTTTCCAAAGCCAATTCAGGACTCCCTTTAGCAGGATATTGTACCTCAAATAATTCCTGTGGAAAACCACCAAAATCATGAATGGTTTTTGGCATTTCCATAGCGGTTAATTTAGTTCCTTTAGTATACCAATGTGCCGAAATACACAAAATAGCATTGGGCTGCGGCAGTGATTTTGCTAAATCTCGAAAACCAGCCACAAACTGATTTTCTTCAATGGCATTCATCGGACTTCCGTGTCCTAAAAACAAAACCGGCATTTTATCGGTAGTTGAGAAACTTCCAGATACAGTGTGTAAATCGTTTAAATTTTGCATAATTATCGTTTTAAATTAGTCCACAAAATTTTCGTCTTTAAAACCAATCAAATATAATTTATTTTTAGCCCTTGTCATGGCGGTATACAACCACCGAATATAATCGCTATTTATTCCGTCTGGCAAATAGGGTTGCTCGATAAAAACCGTATTCCACTGTCCTCCTTGCGATTTATGACAGGTTATTGCATAGGAGAATTTAACTTGTAATGCATTGAAATACTCGTTATTTTTCACCTTTTGAAATTGCTTGTATTTAGTTTCACCTTCGTAATCTTTTAGCACTTCTTGGTACAAACTATTGGACTCTTCATACGTCAACGAAGGCGATTCGCTCTTGATCGTATCCAAAAGCAAAACCGTTTCCAAAGGTTTTTGGTTGGGATAATCTACCATTCGGATTTTAACTTTGGCAAACTTAAAACTATACAATTCTTGAATGCCAAATATTTCCAACACTTCAATGATATCGCCATTGGCAATAAAACCGGCTTCATCCGAATCTTTTAGCCAAAAGTAATTGTTCTTTACCACCATCAAAAAATCTCCCGTTGACAATTCGCTTTCTCGGTCTAAAATTCGAGTTCTAATTTGTTCGTTGTATTGATTGGCTCTTTTATTCGAACGAACAATAAATGCGGTATCTTCAATACTGTAATTACTATAAGCTGAATGAATTGCATCTTGGATATCGTAACCGTCTACTAAACGAACAATATCTTTGAACTTACGCACATCAAATTGAAATTCGTTAATAAAACTATCTTTTAATAATTCGCGAAGTTCAGTCGCATTAAATAAAATCCCTGAACTTTCTTCCTGACGCATCACTTCATCTAATTCAATAGACTCGATTTCTTTGTCATAATGCACTGCCAAAGTATGTGTATCCAAGGCTGGACTGATGTCCAAATTCACTGGAGGCAACTGGGCAGTGTCTCCCAACAGAATCATTTTACAGTTGGTTCCTGAATATACATACGAAATCAAATCATCCAATAAAGAGCCGTTTTCATATAATTTTGAATCTGAATTAGCGTCTGAAATCATGGAAGCCTCATCAACTATGAAAATGGTATTTTTATGTTTATTAGGTTGCAAAGTGAACGAAACGCCTCCACCTGAAGATTTCTTAGGAAAATAGATTTTTTTATGAATGGTAAAAGCAGGTTTATTCGAATAATTGGCAATCACCTTAGCTGCACGGCCTGTTGGCGCAAGCAAAACATATTTTTTATTAATCTCAATTAAGTTATTGACAATCGTAGAAATGACCGTAGTTTTTCCTGTTCCTGCATATCCTTTCAATACAAAAATGGTATTGTTTTCCATTTCAGTTAAGAAAATAGCAATCTTTTGAAAAAAAATATCCTGTTTGTAAGTGGGTTCAAACGGAAATTTTTTCTTTAAAAGACTGTAAAACAGGGAGGAGTTCATTACGATTAATTTGATTGCAAAGTAAGCAATTGGAATGACAAAAATCAATCACAATTTCAAAAATCAAGTTCAATTTCAAAAATCAACTTTAGTTTAACATTGCGATTCATTTTGACATTGAATATTGAAATTGCCATTGAAGTTGATTTTTGCTATTGTTATTCGTATGTTTGCATTGTTGAAAAAAACGTATGAATACAAACATCACCGAAAAAAAGTATAAAAAATTATCTATTCAAGTTGCCTTGAACGGACTTTCTTTTTGTTGTTTAGACACGTTGAACAACACCATTACTTCTTTTAACGAAGTGCATTTTGACACCTTTCATAAGGCTACTAAAACCGAAGATTTGTTTGCCGATGCTTTTAGTGATTATCCAGAATTAAAGGAGTCGTATGATGAAATTCTAATAATTCACAATAACAATTTATCCACCTTTGTTCCTGAACCGTTGTTTGATGAAAACTTTTTAGGAAGCTATTTACAATACAATACCAAAGTTTTTGAAACTGATTTTTTTGCTTTTGACGAAATTGCCAATTGCCAAATGAACACTGTTTACATTCCGTATGTAAATATCAATAACTTTTTTATTGACCAATTTGGCACTTTTGATTACAAGCATGCCAATACTATTTTGGTTTCCAAATTATTGATCGCGTCCAAAAACAATCCAGAGAAAAAGATGTTTGTACACATCAATTCAGGGCATTTTGAAATCATCGTGGTGCAAAACCAAAAACTTGTATTGTTCAATTCGTTTGACTATACTACTCCTGAAGATTTCTTGTATTACATTTTGTTTACAGCAGAACAATTGGGTTTAAATCCAGAAGAATTTCCTTTAGAATTAATTGGAAAAATTGATACTGAAAGTGAGTATTACCAATTAGCCTACAAATACATTCGCAATGTGTCATTACTAGATGTAAGCGATTTACAAGCTAAAAACAATTTTTCAGAAGCGGATAACAGAAACCATTTTATACTTTTCAATTCATGAGAATTATTTCAGGTAAATACAAAGGCCGACGCATATTTCCTCCCAAAAACCTTCCTGTACGCCCTACAACTGATATGAGTAAAGAAGCATTGTTCAATGTTTTGAATAATCATTTTAACTTTGAAGGACTTAAAGTATTGGACTTATTCTCGGGAACAGGAAACATTAGCTTCGAATTTGCTTCCAGAGGTAGTTCGCCAATTACTTCAGTAGATGGTGATTTTGGTTGTGTAAAATTCATCAAACAAATCGCTGCTGAATTTGATTTTAATATTGCTGCTACCAAAAGTGATGTTTTTGCTTTCCTTGAAAAAAACAAAACGACTTACGACATCATTTTTGCTGATCCTCCTTACGGTTTAGACCAAAAAACATTTGAAAAAGTAGTTAGCTTAGTTTTTGAAAAAGGACTTTTGGAAGAAGAAGGGATGTTAATTATTGAACATTCCAAATACACTAAAATGGAACATTTACCTCATTTTTCATTTCAGAAAAGTTACGGTGGATCTTTTTTTAGTTTTTTTGAGATAGCATCTTCTGAAGAGAAAACAGAATAATTTTCTTTACAAACAAAAAAAAGCAGACCTATAAGCCGGATTCTGTCTCCGAAAAACGGAGCCTTATCATTTATCTAGGACTTGCATTACTACAAGCCTCAAGCTATCTACCCTTCAACAACGGACGAGAAGCCCTTAAATGCTGATATACTTGATATTTCACCGCATAGAGTTTACCTGGTTTCACTACAGCATTACCTGTACATACTTTCTGTTGCACTTGTCCTAATCCATCTCGAAAAATCGAGACGAACCGACGGGTGTTACCCGCTATGCTTCTCTATGGTGTCCGGACTTTCCTCCCTCCTAATGAATCAGGACGGCGATAAGGCGGTCTGCAGGGCAAATTTACAACTTTATTTACGGGAAATCATAATTGATTTTTTTCTTTAACAAGACTTTTACAAGTTCTTAAAAATAAAAGAGTTAACTTTATGATACACACATTTTAAACGCGATATACCATGGAACGAATTTATCATTATGCCACCATAGCTGAGGCACTTACCGAATTAAATGCTAAAGGTTTTACTCATGATTTTAATCTTCATACAGAAGATATCAAAGAAAATCCGTATCGTTATACTATTGAACATATTTATCGTTATGAAGGAGATACAAATCCTGATGAAGAAGCAGTGGTATATGGTCTTAAATCCGATATAGGAAAAAAAGGCGTTTTTGTAGCTTCTTATGGAAGTGATTTAGATACTGATCTTGCAATCGCTTTTAATTCTATGCGATTAAAACCGTAAATGTATTGTTAGTAAATTGGGGATAAGTCATCGGGGATTTGTTGAAAAGCTGTTGCTTTTTGAAATTTCATATCCTATATTTGCTTTCTAATACGTTTTCAATGGAGCAATTTATAGTATCGGCACGTAAATACCGTCCGCAAACATTTAAAGATGTTGTGGGACAAAAGGCCATTACCAATACCTTGTTGAATGCCATTGAAAACAATCACTTGGCCTCTGCCCTTTTATTTACAGGACCTCGTGGTGTAGGGAAAACTACTTGTGCGCGTATTTTGGCACGAAAAATCAATCAACCAGGTTACGATGATCCGAATGAAGATTTTGCTTTCAATGTATTTGAATTGGATGCTGCTTCAAACAACTCAGTAGATGACATTCGAAACTTGATTGACCAAGTGCGTATACCCCCACAAACAGGACAATACAAAGTCTATATTATTGATGAGGTGCACATGTTGTCTTCTGCCGCTTTTAATGCATTTTTAAAAACATTAGAAGAGCCTCCAAAACACGCTATTTTCATTTTGGCTACGACCGAAAAACATAAAATCATTCCAACGATTTTATCACGTTGTCAAATATTTGATTTCAAAAGAATTACCGTTAAAGATGCTAAAGAACATTTAGCGGATGTAGCCACTAGTCAAGGAGTCCAATTTGAAGACGATGCTTTGCATATCATAGCTCAAAAAGCTGATGGTGCAATGCGTGATGCTCTGTCTATTTTTGACCGAGTAGTTTCTTTTTGTGGAACCAATTTGACTCGTCAAGCGGTAACAGAAAATTTGAATGTTCTAGATTATGAAACTTACATCAACGTAACCGATTTAATTTTGGAAAACAAAATCCCAGAATTATTAGTAGCTTTCAATGAAATCTTAGCCAAAGGATTTGACGCACATCATTTTGTGGCCGGTTTAGCCTCGCATTTTAGAGATCTATTGGTTTCTAAAAATCCTGCAACTTTATCTTTGTTAGAAGTCGGAGAACAAGCTCAGCAGATGTACGGTATTCAAGCACAAAAATGTGATGCCAATTTCTTGTTGAAAGGAATTGAAATTGCCAATGATTGTGATTTAAAATACAAAGTCAGTCAAAATCAACGACTACTTGTAGAACTTTGCTTAATGCAATTGGCCTCCATCACTTTCGATGGGGAAAAAAAAAAGTTGAGCAATTTATAATTCCGCCCACTTATTTTAAAAATTCAGGTTATTCTATAGTTGAAGTAGCTAAAAGTGTCGAAACTACAGAAAAAGTTGCCGTTACTAATCCAGAAAATACGACGGTTTCTCTCCAAGAAATTGAAGAAATAAAACCTACTACGGCAATTGAAACACCTATAACTGTTAGTGAACCAATAGTTGAGGTAGCCCAACCTAGTATCGCAAACGAATCCGAACCTAAGGTTTCTGCACTTTCATTATCCAGTATTCGTGCTAAAAAAGCATTAGAGGAAAACTCCAAAACTTTTGTAAAAGAGACGCTTCATTTACCAACAGAACCATTTACAGAAACTGAAATGTTATTGCAATGGAATAAATATGCACAGCGTTTGGGTGACAAAGGGTACAAAATCATGGAATCTTTATTGCTAATCAATGATCCGGTTTTGAATGGAACGCATATTACCATTGAATTGCCTAACGAAGGGTCAAAATTGGATTTTGAAAGCGAAAAATTAGGATTATTGGGCTATTTGAAAGGACATTTACACAACCATGACATTACTATAGAAGTGATTGTAAATGAAAGTTTTGAAAGTAAACGTAGCTTTAATGATCAAGATCGTTACAACCGTTTACATCAAATTAATCCGAATATTGAATTATTAAAAACAACATTCGGATTGGATATTACTTAAGCAATTTTTCTAAATTTTACCGTAGTACATAGCTTTAACAATTCCGTCTGCCAAACCAATTTTAGGCACATAAATATTTCTAGCTCCACTCCATTTCATTGCATTCAAATAAATTCGAGTAGCATGAAGAATTACATCGGCACGGTCTGAATTCAGTCCTAATTCTGTAATACGTTGCTCGTAGGTCAAGGAATTCAAAAATGCATATTGAGAATTGATATAAATATAAGACAAAGGTTTTTCTTGCGCTTTACCCGACATTTTAAATAACTTATTGATATTTCCTCCTGAACCAATTAATGTTACTTCATCATATTCTGCTGTATTAGTTCGAATCCATTTTTCAATTTCATCCCAAACTACTTCATGAACCATATCATTCAATAAACGAACGGTTCCTGCTTTGAAAGATCGAGAAGCAATCATTTTTCCGTTAGAAAATAATGTAAACTCAGTACTACCACCACCAACATCAACAAAAAGATAGGTTTGATCCGTTTTTAACAAATGATGTAAATCAGTCGAGGCAATAATAGCCGCTTCTTGTTTTCCATCGATAATTTCAATTTTTACTCCTGCTTTTTTCTTGATGATTTCAGTAACTTCTTTTCCATTATATGCTTCACGCATAGCAGAAGTTGCAAAAGCTTTATATTGCTCTACTTTATGTACTTTCATTAATAAACTGAATGCTTTCATAGCATCACACATTCTATCGATATTTTCTTCTGAAATGGCACCAACAGTAAACGCATCTTGTCCCAAACGAATCGGCACACGAACTAAGGAACTTTTACTAAATTGGGTTTCTTTCCCCTCTTGTTCAACAATATTAGCAATAAGCAATCGCATGGCATTAGATCCAATATCGATAGCAGCGTATTTTTTTATTTTTAACATCAAAAATGATTGTGTGGGTCAATAAATTTTAGTGTAAGAAATTAAATAATTTCTTCTTGAATTACTTTATTTTGATAGTATTTATAGGTCTCTAACTGAGCTCTAAAAACCGGATTATTTCCTCTTTGTCGGTATTTGTTGTCTAATTTTTGAGAATGGAATCGGGCTTTTACATTTCCTTTCCAACCTAAATCAAAGTTATCAATTAACTCTTGTTTGATTTCTGTATCATAGATTGGGCAGGTAACTTCAACCCTACCGTCTAGGTTTCTAGTCATGATATCAGCAGATGAAATATAAACTTCCGTTTGGCTCGCATTTCCAAAAATGTAAATTCTAGAATGTTCCAAATAATTATCTACAATACTAATAGCTTCAATATTTTCACTCATGCCAGGCACACCTGGAATTAAAGAGCAAATGCCTCTAACCTCTAGTTGAATTTTCACTCCTGCACAGCTTGCTTCATACAATTTATCAATCATCTCAGTATCTGAAAGGCTATTCATTTTTAATTTCATGTAGGTCTTTCTCCCTGCAAGCGCATGAGAAATTTCTCTATCTATTAATTTATGAAAACGCCCTCTCGTGTAATGAGGAGAAACAATCAAATGTTTATATCGATGCACTCTATAATTGGTATCGAAGAAATCAAAGATCTTAGAAACGTCTTTTAGTATTTTTTGATGAGCAGTAAAAAGTGTTACATCAGTATATACTTTAGCCGTGGCTTCATTGAAATTACCCGTAGATATGATTCCGTAACGTTTCACTTTTTTACCTTCTAAACGTTCAATAACACAAATCTTACTGTGTACTTTCAATCCTTTTATTCCAAAAATAAGTTCGATCCCTTCCGTTTGCATTTGTTCTGCATAAGAAATGTTACTTGCTTCGTCAAAACGAGCTTGTAGTTCAATTTGAACCGTTACTTTCTTACCGTTTTTTGCTGCATTAATTAGCGAACTAATAATTTGAGAGTTCTTAGCTAATCGGTACAACGTAATTTTAATGGTGGTTACTTTTGGGTCTAAAGCCGCCTCACGTAAGAACTTGATAACGTACGAATACGACTGATAAGGAGCGTTGACCAAATAATCTTTAACTGCAATTTTTTTCATTATATTTTCGTCCAAACTCAATCCTGGAATAGGCAACGGCAGATTCGTTTTGTACAACAAATCAAATCTACCTAGATTTGGAAAATCCATATAATCCCTTCTATTATGATATTTACCCCCCGGAATAATACTATCTGTGGCGTCAATTTTCATATTAGTCAAGAAAAAATTAAGTGTATCTTTCTCAATTGTTTGATCATAAATAAAACGAACAGGCTCTCCAATTCTTCTGTCTTTCACCCCTGCCGATATTTTTTCTAACATACTCTTACTCATATCGCTATCAATATCTAGCTGAGCATCTCGAGTAATTTTTATCATGTGAGCTGAAACACTTTCGTAATCGAAAATATCGAAAATTTTATTTAAGTTGAGACGAATCACATCGTCAAGCATAATCACATATTGTTTTTCACCTTCTGGAGGCAATACAACAAATCGGTTAATTGTTTTTGGAAGTTCAATTACCGCATATCTAATTTCTGAATTCCCATCAACATCTTCTTCTTGATTCTGAATCTTAGTAACTAATTTCACTGCTAAATATCCCGCAGTGTCTTTTAGAATTGGGAAATGATCTAAATCATTCAAAATGATAGTAACCAATTCAGGACTTACTTTTTGAACAAAAAAATCCTTTAAAAAATTTTCTTGAGCTTCGGTAACATCATTTTCATCGATAGTGAAAATATTCTCTTTTTCTAGTCTAGCCTCAATATCATTTAAAATGTCTAAACTTTCTGCTTGTTGATCAATTACGATTTCAGTAATATCATTTAATAATTGCTGTGCTGAAATTCCATTAAAGAACTTTTCTCCCGAAATTCCTGTTAAAGTCAATCGGCGAATAGCTGCAAAACGAACTCTAAAAAACTCATCTAAATTATTGGAAAAAATCCCTAAAAATCGCATTCGGTCTAAAAGAGGTACTGTCTCATCTCCTGCTTCTTGTAGTACCCTAGCATTAAAAGCTAACCAACTTTTCTCTCTATCTATATATTTTTGTTGCAACACGTATTATTTATTTTAAATCTTTTGGAAATACTATTTTTTTGATTTTTCCTTTGTCTATTTTATTCCAATAATCAACTTCAAATTGTAATGAAACAAATCCTGATGTAGGAACATTAGGAATAAAACTATCTCCAAATTTATTAACAAAATTTGTAATAGCCTCATTATGTCCAAAAAGAATAACACTTTCATAAAGATTATTACACGATTTGATTACTTTCTCTAATTGATTTTCATCAAAAGTGTATAAATCGTCCTTATAAACAATATTTTCAATAGGAAAAGAAATATTTTGAGCAAAAATTAGAGCGGTATCTGAAGCTCTTTTAGCTGTACTTGTCCAAAACAAAAAAGTTTTTGGAATATAACTCATAATACGAGAGGAAACTAAATGAGCATCTAAAATTCCTCTCTGAATCAAAGGTCTGTCAACATCTTTAGTAGGTGTTGCCCAACTTGATTTTGCGTGTCTAACTAAAATTAAATTTTTCATATTGTATGGGGGGATTATTAGTTAATCAATTCAGAAAACAAATCATTCATTCATGAGACAATTTACAAAACATAAGTACACAAATTCTATATTTTAACTCTTTATTATTACTCTGGTTATCAAATACTAAAAAGCAAGAAAACTATCATCAAAATATATTCAAAGAGCCCTTTAACGAGTATTTAAGTCTTTTATAGAGATTACTTATTGCTTTCCATTTCATCAAATTAACTTAGATGCAAATATCACTTATATATAAATTTAGATAACTGATTCTAAAGAAATCAATTCTACAATAGTCCAATTATTTCTTTTCTAACGATTTAAAAAAATCAATATGAAACCAACATACACTCGATTGGCTAGACTTTTTGTCTCCTTTCTATTTCTCTATTCATTAGAGCTTTGCGCTCAAATTGGACCAGGAATAGCTCCTGTAAACTTGCCAAGTGGTGGGTTTAATATTGATGGTTCACTTTTGTCAAATTCAACCAATGGTGATTGGGTGGATGGGACTGGGTCTGGCGGATTTGTTTTAGCCAACTCTGGAACACCTCTAAACACAAAGAGTACCTATCATTTGTATGACGAATACAATAGTGGAACAGATGATATTTTTGGTGGTGGAGACAAAGTGAGTGATAATCCCAATTCTATGACGTGGAGTGTAGGGACTGCAAACAATAAAACCGATATGAACAATGCGTTGATTCATTTTACAACAGATGCGAATGGCAATGTTTGGTTTGTATTTGCTGCTGATCGTTTGAGCAATAGTGGAAATGCTTATATTGACTTTGAATTTCTTCAAGACGGATTAACTAAAACCGCAACAGGATTTTCAACAACCGCTTCTAATTCAACCGGTGGGCGAACTGAAGGTGATTTTTTACTGACTGTTTATTTTGAAAGTGGGGTTGCAAAATTCGATATTCAACGTTGGACTCTAGTTAGTGGAGTTTGGCAATATAAAACATATTATACTTCTCTACCTGCTAATTCAGTCTATGCAGCAGGAAATTCAACCACAATTACTGTACCTTATTCTGCGTTTGGGACTAATAGTTACCCTCAAAATACATTTATAGAGTCGGCTGTAAATTTAACGGAAGTATTAGGAGCAATTGATCCTTGTGCAAGCCTAAAAATAAAAACTATTTTTGTTAAGTCAAAAACATCTACCGCTCCATCTGCTTCGATAAAAGATTTCTTTGAACCACTAGCAGTAAGCAATCTTACTTTAGGAAGTGCTGATGCAGGAGATGATGATTTTGTTTGCGATGGAGGAAGTTATAAACTTCAAGGAACTGCGGTGCCAAGTTCAAACTATTCTGTCGTATCTACAACTTGGTCTGTAATTAGTGGCAATGCAACAATAATCAATCCTTCTCAGTTAGATTCTTATGTAACAATCAACGGGGGTTCTGCTACATTACGACTCACTGTAGAAACCCATCCATCAAGTGGTATTGGAACACATTGTGTAGTATATGATGAGGTTACTATTACCACAACTACACCACCTAGCTGTCTAATTACAGGTACAGATGGTTCGATTTGCCCATCATCAGTATCCTCTTTTTCAGCACCCTCAAGTACAAGTTATTTATGGAGTATTTCAGGTAATGGAACTATCAGTGGGGGTACTACTTCACAGACTGTTAATGTAACCACAGGGTCAACTTGTAATGCATCATTTACTTTAACACTAAATACTACTGATGCTAATGGCTGTACCTCTACGTGCACTAAAACTGTTGTTGTAAATGATACTACTGCTCCTGTTGTAACAACAGGTTCAGGTGCATTAGATCACAATATTCAATGTAGTGATACTGCTGCAATTGCTTCTGCTTTGACTGAAGTACCAACAGCAACTGATAATTGCTCGACTACTCCAACCATTCATTTGGTAAGTGATGTAACTACTCCAACTACCAATTGTGCCAATGGGTATTCAAGAGTGAGAACATGGAATTTTACCGATGGATGTGGCAATACCAGTGCTAATTTTGTGCAAACCATTACTGTAATTGATAACACAGTGCCTACTTG
>CAZOHO010000059.1:3959-11611 GCA_964579755.1 uncultured Flavobacterium sp. | reverse complement strand
AATTATCCGAAGACAAAAAAGAAAATAGCGAACACGTGATGTTGGTTGATTTGGCCCGAAATGATTTAAGCCGAAACGGACACGATGTACAAGTAGAAAAATACCGAGAAGTACAATTCTTCTCGCATGTGATTCATTTGGTATCCAAAGTAACAGGACATTTACACGATACAGCCTCAACGATGCAAGTGGTAGCCGATACTTTTCCTGCTGGAACTTTGAGTGGTGCGCCAAAACATCGTGCCATGCAATTGATTGAAGATTACGAAAAAACAAATCGTAATTTTTATGGTGGCGCTATTGGCTTTATGGATTTCAAAGGCAATTTCAATCATGCCATTATGATTCGAACGTTCCTTAGTAAAAACCACCAATTGCATTGTCAAGCGGGTGCTGGAATCGTAGCTGATTCTGATGAAGAAAGTGAAATGCAAGAAGTGTACAACAAATTAAGAGCTTTGAATACGGCTTTGGATTTGGCAGAAACGATATAAAATTCAATAATATAAGAATTTAAAGATGCTGATTTTTCAATCTTTAAATCTTTCAATTTTTTAATAAAAAAATGAAAAAGATACTAGTCATAGACAATTACGATAGCTTCACTTACAATTTAGTCCACTATTTAGAGGATTTAGATTGCGAAGTGACTGTGTATAGAAACGATGAATTTGAAATGGAGGATATTGCTCATTTTGACAAAATTTTATTATCGCCAGGCCCTGGAATTCCAGAGGAAGCCGGTTTATTAAAACAAGTCATTCAAAAGTACGGACCTACCAAAAGTATTTTTGGCGTATGCCTGGGTCAACAAGCGATTGGCGAAGTTTATGGAGGAACGCTTTCGAATTTAGACAAAGTCTATCATGGTGTTGCTACTCACGTTACTAAAGCGGTTAACGACGAATTGCTTTTTGAAGGATTGGACAACGAATTTGAAGTAGGACGTTACCACTCTTGGGTGGTCGATACGAACTTACCCGATTGTTTGGAAGTTACTTCTTTTGATGCCAACGGACAAGTGATGTCACTTCGCCACAAGACCTATGATGTTAGAGGGGTTCAATTTCACCCAGAAAGTGTATTGACACCTAACGGAAAGAAAATGTTAGAAAATTGGGTAAAAAATTAAGTTAGAAATTAGAAGTTAGAAGTTAGAGGTGAAAAGTTAATTAATCTCTTTACATATAAACTTTGTGCCTTAGCGCCTTTGCGGCAAAAAAAAGAAAATGAAAAACATACTCAACAGATTAATCAATCACGAAATGCTTTCGAAAGAAGAGGCTAAAAACGTTTTGGTAAACATCTCCAACGGTGAATACAATACGAGTCAAATCGCTTCTTTCTTGACGGTGTATATGATGCGTAGCATTAGTATCGAAGAATTAGCTGGTTTTCGCGAAGCGCTATTGGATTTGTGTATTCGTGTCGATTTATCAGGCTATAACACCATTGATTTATGCGGAACGGGTGGCGATGGAAAAGATACGTTTAACATTTCGACTTTGGCCTCTTTTGTAGCTGCGGGAGCGGGAATTAAAGTCGCTAAACATGGAAATTATGGCGTTTCGTCTATTTCAGGTTCCAGTAATGTGATGGAAAAAATGGGAATTAAATTCAGTAATGATGCTGGTTTCTTAGAAAAATGTATTGAAAAAGCAGGCATCTGTATTTTGCACGCACCGCTATTTCACCCTGCTATGAAAAATGTGGGACCTATTCGAAAAGAGTTGGGCGTAAAAACCTTTTTCAATATGTTGGGACCTATGGTGAATCCGGCGTTTCCTCAAAATCAGTTGGTAGGAGTTTTTAACTTAGAGTTAGCTCGAATGTATGCCTATTTATACCAAAATACCGATAGAAATTTCACGATTTTACATTCGTTAGACGGTTATGACGAAGTATCGTTAACCTGTCCAACCAAATGCATCACCAACACCAAAGAACTGATGCTCAATCCAGATGATTTTGGCGTTCGCCTTTTGGCACAAACCGAAATTGAAGGCGGAAAAACAATAGAGGAATCAGCGCAATTATTTACCGATATAATTTCAGGAAAAGGAACCGAAGCCCAAAACAATGTAGTCTGTGCCAATGCAGCTATGGCTATTGCTACGGTAACCCAATGCAGTCCGTTAGAAGGTTTTGAATTAGCCAAGGAGAGTTTATTCTCCGGAAAAGGATTGCAATCGTTGCAAATTTTACAGGAACTGAGTAAATAGCATTGAAAGATTAAAAGATTTAAAAATTGAAAGAGTATGACAAAATCATTTGAGGAATTTCAAGTCTATCAAAAAGGTGTTCAATTAACAAAATTGATTTTTAAATTATTAGAAAATAAATCTTTTGAAAAAGAATACAGTTTTAAAGATCAAATTAAAAGAGCTGCTGTATCAATAACCAATAATATCGCTGAAGGATCAGAATACAATAACAATAGACAATTTATACGGTACTTAAAAATTGCTAAAGGAAGTTGTGCCGAAGTGAGAAATATGCTAGTTCTCTGTAGAGAATTAGGTTTTTCGGATGAGATAGAAATTAAAGAAAGTTATAATTTAACTATTGAAATTTCACAAAATCTTTCCAATTTTATAAAATATTTAGGTGAAAAAATAAAACAATAATTTTTCAATCTTTAAATTTTTCAATCTTTAAATTATAGTAATGAATATACTCGACAAAATAATACATGACAAACGAAGAGAAGTGGTTCTCAAAAAATCGATTATTCCAGTTTCACAATTGGAAGCATCAGTGTTTTTTGAAAAACAAACCATTTCGTTGAGCCATAATTTACGAAACAGTACTTCGGGAATTATCGCCGAACACAAACGTCGTTCTCCTTCCAAAGCAGAAATTAATTACGGTTTTACTGTAGAAGAAGTAGTCAAAGGGTATGAAACAGCGGGTGCTTGTGGTATTTCGGTTTTAACGGATGGAAAGTATTTTGGCGGTTCTTTGGACGATTTATTATTAGCAAGAGCTAGCGTAAACATTCCGCTTTTGCGAAAAGAATTCATTGTGGACGAATACCAAATTTTGGAAGCCAAAGCGCACGGTGCCGACTTAATTCTGTTGATTGCAGCCGTTTTGAGCCGAGAGGAAATCAAAAGTTTGTCTGAATTCGCACATAGTTTAGGATTGGAAGTCCTTTTGGAAGTCCACAATCAAGAAGAATTAGAAAAATCGATTATGCCGAGTTTGGATATGATTGGTGTGAATAACCGAAATTTAAAAACATTCGAAGTGAGTTTGGATTTCAGTAAGACATTGGCGGACCAAATTCCGAATGAATTTGTAAAAATATCCGAAAGCGGTATTTCGTCTATTGAAGCCATAACCGAATTAAAACCGTATGGTTACCAAGGATTCTTAATTGGTGAAAACTTCATGAAAACAGATAATGCAGGTCAAGCGGCAAAGGAATTTATTGCGCAATTGAAATAAAATAAACACAGATTTCACAGATTACACAAATTAAAAACCTTTGATTCTTAGCGCCTTTGTGGCAAACTAAATATAAATTAAAAAAGCTGTTCGCCTTAGCGTCTTAGCGGCAAATTAAATATGAAACTCAAAATCTGCGGCATGAAATACCCCGACAATATTCTCGAAGTAGGATCGCTCCTACCCGATTATATGGGCTTTATATTCTGGGAGAAATCGGCGCGCTATTTTGATGGAGCAATGCCTAATTTGCCTCAAAGCATCAAAAAAACAGGTGTATTTGTTAATGCAAGTCAAGGGGAAATTGCAACAAAAGTAGCCCAATACGATTTACAAGCCGTGCAATTACACGGACAAGAGTCGGTAGCATTTTGCCAAGAATTGAGAAGTAAATTGGCGAAAAACATTGAAATCATTAAAGTATTTTCAGTGGATGCTGATTTTGATTTTAATCAATTACACCCTTTCGAAATGGTTTGTGATTATTTCCTTTTTGATACCAAAGGAAAACTACCTGGAGGAAACGGGACGACTTTCGATTGGAAAGTCCTAGCAAAATATCCTTCGCAAAAGCCTTTCTTTTTAAGCGGAGGCATTGGATTAGACGAAATCGATTTGGTCAACGAAATACTAAAAACCGATTTACCTATTTATGCTATTGATGTAAATAGTAAATTTGAGATCGAGGCAGGATTAAAAAACAAAAAAGAATTAGATCGTTTTAAACAAAAAATAAACTTTTAAAAAAGTACATACCATGAGTTACAACGTCAACGAAAAAGGCTATTATGGAGAATTTGGAGGAGCATACATTCCAGAAATGTTATATCCCAATGTAGAAGAATTACGCCAAAATTATTTAAAAATCACAGCCGAACCTGAGTTTCAAGCTGAGTTTGACGCTTTGTTACAAGATTACGTAGGTCGCCCTACTCCGCTTTACTTTGCAGCTCGCTTGTCTGAAAAATACAATACCAAAGTCTATCTTAAAAGAGAAGATTTATGCCATACAGGAGCGCATAAAGTGAATAACACAATCGGGCAAATTTTATTGGCCAAACGTTTGGGTAAAAAAAGAATTATTGCCGAAACGGGTGCAGGTCAACACGGTGTCGCTACGGCAACGGTTTGTGCCTTAATGGGCTTGGAATGTATTGTCTATATGGGCGAAATTGACATCAAACGTCAGGCGCCGAATGTAGCCCGTATGAAAATGTTAGGTGCCGAAGTGCGTCCAGCGTTATCGGGATCAAGAACATTGAAAGATGCTACCAACGAAGCGATTCGTGATTGGATTAACAATCCTGTGGATACCTATTATATCATTGGTTCGGTAGTGGGTCCACACCCTTATCCCGATATGGTGGCGCGTTTCCAATCGGTGATTTCAAAAGAAATCAAAAGCCAGTTATTAGAAAAAGAAGGTAAAGAAAATCCCGATTATGTGATTGCCTGCGTGGGTGGAGGGAGTAATGCGGCGGGAGCCTATTACCACTTTTTGGACGAAAAAGAAGTCAATATCATTGCTGTAGAAGCGGCAGGTTTGGGAGTAGATTCAGGCGAAAGTGCTGCTACATCTGCTTTGGGTAAAGTGGGTATCATTCACGGAAGTAAAACCTTGTTAATGCAAACTCCTGACGGACAAATCACCGAGCCTTATTCTATTTCTGCAGGCTTAGATTATCCAGGTGTTGGACCTATGCACGCACATTTGTTTGCCTCAGGAAGAGCACAATTCATCTCCATCACCGATGCACAAGCTATGAATTGGGGATTGGAACTGTCTAAATTAGAAGGGATTATTCCAGCAATTGAAAGTGCGCACGCCTTTGCTGTTTTAGACGAAATGAAATTCAAACCTAACGATGTGGTCGTAATTAATCTTTCGGGACGTGGCGACAAAGATTTGAATACCTATATTGATTATTTCAAACTATGACAATGTACGAAGTACGATATACGAAGTACGATTTTAAAATATAGTAGTATAAATTAACACTTAAAGCCCCCAAATCTTATGAAAGTAGTAATGCTAAGACGAACTAAAAAGTTTGCTATTGATTGTTGGATTCTATGTAGTAAATTACCCAAAACTAGAGAATACAATGCGTATGTCAATCAACTTATTCGTTGTTCAAGCTCGGTAGGTGCCAATTATAGAGCAACCCAAAGAGCTAAATCTGCCCCAGATTTTATTAATAAATTAAAAATTGTTGAAGAAGAGGCTGATGAAAGTCACTTTTTTCTTGAACTCATTCAACATATTACGATGATAGAACAAATTGGATTAAATTCGGAAATTGAATTCCTCTTAAAAGAAGCAAATGAAATTACAGCTATCATTGTTTCATCATTAAAAACAGCTAGAATTAATAACTCAAAATAACAAAATATACTATACGCCTAATCGTAAATCGTATATCGTAAATCGTAAATTACAATGAATCGAATCAATCAAAAATTACAAGAAACTGAAAAAGTATTGTCTATCTATTTTTCAGCGGGTTATCCCAACTTGAACGATACCGTACAAATCATTCAAGATTTGGAAAAAAGTGGCATTGACATGATTGAAATTGGATTACCATTTAGCGATCCTTTGGCCGATGGACCAACCATTCAAGCGAGTTCTACTCAAGCCTTGCACAACGGAATGACTACACAAGTGTTGTTTGACCAATTGAAATACATTCGCAAAACAGTTTCCATTCCGTTAGTAATTATGGGGTATTTCAACCCAATGTTGCAATACGGAGTAGAAAATTTCTGTAAAAAATGCGCTGAAATTGGTATTGACGGTTTAATCATTCCTGATTTACCAGTGGATGTATATGCAGAACAATACAAAGCTACTTTTGAAAAATACGGCCTAATCAATGTGTTTTTAATCACACCACAAACCTCTGACGAACGTATTCGTTTTATTGATAGTGTCTCGGATGGATTTATTTATATGGTGAGTTCTGCTAGTGTAACGGGCTCGCAATCGGGTTTTGGAAGTACACAAGAAAATTATTTCAAGCGTATTGCCGCTATGAATTTGAAAAACCCACAAATCATTGGTTTTGGAATCAACAATGCCGAAACGTTCAACCAAGCAACTGAATTTGCGAAAGGCGCCATTATTGGAAGTGCTTTCATTAACCATTTAACCCAAAATGGAACAGGAAAAATTGAAGAATTTGTGAAAGAGATTCGGTAAAATTTATTTCTATGACATTCGAAAGAACAACCTCTGATAACGAAACCTTTTTAAGCTTAGTCGCGCTACTAGACGAAGATTTAGCTATTCGTGATGGTGAAGACCATGCGTTTTATGCTCAATTCGACACCTTGGATCACATTAAGAATGTCGTGGTTTGCTACCAAGGTAAGATAGCTGTTGGTTGCGGTGCCTTCAAATCTTACAATAAAACTACCGCCGAAATAAAACGAATGTTTGTTCACCCCGATTTTCGCGGTCAAGGCAATGCTAAAGGAATCCTATCTGCATTAGAAAATTGGGCAAGCGAATACGGTTTTACCGATTGTATTCTGGAGACAGGTACTAACAATCCGCAAGCCATTCAAATGTACACTAAAGCAGGTTATTCCGTCATTCCTAATTATGACCAATATGAAAATGTAGTAACAAGTGTTAGTCTGGGTAAATCAATAGTGTAATTATTACTTTTTTCGTATATTTTTTTTAGCGCTAATCATTTGTTAAAATGGTGTTAAATACAATTTAAACAGTTGTTTAATTAAACAGTTGTTTAATTTTGTCATTGCTAAAAAAATAATGCTTTGAAAAGCAATTTCACCGACAAACAAATTCAGATTTTAGAAGTAGCCGAAACCTTATTCGCAGAAAAGGGTTTTGACGGAACTTCTATTCGGGATATTTCGAAAATAGCCAAAATCAATATTGCTATGATTTCGTACTATTTTGGGTCGAAAGAACGTTTATTGGAATCATTGCTTTTCTATAGAACATCGGATTTGAAAAATCAATTGGATCATCTGATTCAGGAAGAGTTAGAACCTATTGACAAAATCAATAAGCTGATTGAATTGTACATCAATCGAATCAACAAAAACAAAGGAATTTACCGCATTTTACATTTTGAATTCAATTCGGAAAAAAGAGCCAAAAGTTTAGCGGCATTTTCTGAATTAAAAAAAGGAAATCTAAAAACACTCGAAACCATCATTGAAGAAGG
>CAZOHO010000059.1:0-3859 GCA_964579755.1 uncultured Flavobacterium sp. | reverse complement strand
GCGAATTAGAAAAAAATGAAATCATCGCTCGAAATGATTTATTGAAAGCACAATTGCAAGTATCTAAAATCAAATTATCGATTGATGAAGCGGTGAATAACGAAAACATCATCAACTTTCAGTTAATTACTTTATTGAAATTGCCTATTGGAACTCAATTAGAAATTCGTGAAAGTGATTTTGCTAATTTCAAAATGGATAATGTTCCAACAAGCGAGCAACCTGCTTTGGAAAACAGAAAAGATTTACAAGCGGTTCAATTGCAAGGAAAAGCAAGTAAAGCCAATATTAAAGTAGCAAAAGCAGCCTATTATCCGTCTATCAACCTCATCGGTGGTTATGTCGCATTAGATTTAAAAAATGTGGTAACTGTTCAAAACGCGATGAATTATGGTTTGGGGTTATCGTATGACTTGAGTTCTATTTTTAAAAATGGTACTGCTGTCAAATTAGCCGAAAGCAAAGCAACTGAAATTCAAAATTCAGAAGCCATGCTAACCGACTATATCAAAATTGAAGTTCAAAAAGCAATCGAAGAATACCATTTAGCTATCCAACAAAATGAAGTATACGGACAAGCTGTGGCACAATCTTCAGAAAACTACCGAATCATCAAAGATAAATACGATAATGGATTAGCCGATACCAATGACTTATTGGAAGCCGATGTAGAACAACTAAGCGCCAATATCAATAAAACATTAGCTAAAGCCAATATCATTCAAAAATACTACGCCTTGCTTAACGCAACGGGGCAATTAACCAGTACTTTCACTATTTCAAAACTATAATCGACACCTGACATGGAAAAGAAAAATACCAATAAAAAGTTCATCACTATATTTTTAGCATTAATCATTGTAGGTGGTTCTTATGGAACATACAAATACCTGCACGCACAATCTCACGAGCTAACAGATGATGCTCAAATTGAGAAAAGAATGAATCCAATTATTCCAAGAGTTTCTGGATATGTGGACAAAGTATATGTAAAAGACAACGATTTTGTAAAAAAAGGAGACACCTTATTTACGATTGACCAAAGAGATTTTAAAATCAAAATTGAAGAAGCTAATGCTGCACTAGTAGCTGCCGAAGGTAGTTTTGAAGTATCAAAAGCGGACATCAGTGGTGCGGTAGCTAGCGTGGCGGTTTCTGACGCTAACGTTCAATCAGCAAGTGGTAACATTGAGGCGGCAAAAATTCGTTTGGGACGCTTAACCAGTGATTATAACAGATACAACAATTTGTACAAAAATCACTCAATTACCAAACAACAATACGAGCAAGCTTTGGCAGCAAAACAAGAAGCGGAAACGCAAGTGCGTATTTTGCAACAACAACAAAAAGCAAGTAGCTTCCAAAAATCGGTTATTGAAGCCAAATCAAAAGTGTCTAACAAACAAACTGAAGTGGCTGCTGCCAATATTAAAAGAGCGCAAGCACAATTAGAAGCGGCTAAATTAAACCTTAGCTATACTGTTGTTACTGCAGCTATCGACGGACAAGTGTCTAAAGTAGATATTCAACCAGGACAATTGGTTCAGGCTGGGCAATCGTTGTTCCAAATCATCAATAATGCTTCGGCTTGGGTAATTGCTAATTTCAAAGAAACGCAATTGAACAAAATGGTAGAAGGACAAAAAGTAACCATCAAAGTAGATGCGTATCCTGATTATGATTTCCAAGGAACTATTACTTCTTTTTCTCCAGCTACAGGAGCACGTTTTTCATTGCTACCTCCTGATAATGCTACGGGTAACTTTGTAAAAACCATCCAACGTTTGCCTGTAAAAATTAGTTTAGACGCGAACAACGATCCTGAAAAAATTAAATTATTACGTCCAGGAATGAATGTGGATGTTGACGTACATTTAAAATAAAATGGTACAAGCAGACGATTTAGTAGAATACGGCTATAGACGTGTAATCATCACCATTACAGCGGTACTTTGTGCCTTGCTCGAAATTGTAGATACCACTATTGTCAACGTGGCGCTAACTAATATGCGAGGAAGTCTTGGAGCAACCTTAAATGATGTAGCTTGGGTTATTACCGCATATGCTATTGCGAATGTAATTGTCATCCCGATGACGAGTTGGCTTTCGCAACAATTTGGAAGACGTAATTATTTTGTGGTTTCCATTGTCATCTTTACTACCGCTTCCTTTATGTGTGGAAATGCTGGGAATATTTGGGAACTAATTGCCTTTCGTTTTATCCAAGGTCTGGGTGGTGGCGCTTTATTGGTAACTGCTCAAACCATTATTACCGAGAGTTATCCAGCGGCTAAACGTGGAATGGCACAAGCCATTTACGGAATGGGAGTTATTGTTGGCCCCACACTGGGTCCGCCATTAGGTGGATACATCGTAGATAATTTTTCTTGGCCTTACATTTTTTACATCAACATTCCTATCGGGATTATTGCAGCTGTTTTAGCATTTTCTTTTGTTCGAAGTCCAAAATACGGCGAAAAATTAAAAGCGCATCAAGTCGATTGGTTGGGAATTTTCCTTTTAAGTGCTTTCATTGGTTCATTGCAATACGTTTTAGAACACGGTCAGCAAGACGACTGGTTTAACGATACAACCATTTTAGTTTTGAGTATTGTATCGGTTTTTGGTTTGTTGTTTTTTATTTGGCGCGAACTCACTTACAAACATCCTATTGTCAACCTCAGTGTTTTAAAAGATGGAAATCTCCGCATTGGTATCGTGATGTGTTTTATTCTTGGATTTGGTCTGTATGGTTCGACTCTAATTATTCCTATTTACACCCAAGCTATTTTGGGTTGGACAGCTACAGATGCTGGTTTATTATTAATCCCAGGTTCCATAACTACAGCATTCATGATGCCTATTATTGGTAAAATGATTCAAAAAGGAGTTCCACAAGGTTATATGGTGGGAGTGGGATTCTTAATTTTCTTCTTCTTTACTTTTATGATGTACAGCCGAATGACGCCTGATACAGGAGTAGAACATTTGTTCTGGCCATTAATTTTAAGAGGAATTGGATTGGGATTGCTTTTTGTACCCATCACTACCCTATCGCTTTCAACCTTGAAAGGAAGAAGTATTGGCGAAGGGGCGGCTTTTACTGGAATGATGCGTCAATTGGGTGGATCGTTTGGTATTGCTATTATTACGACCTACATCACACGATTCAGTCAAGAACACCGAGTGAATTTATTGGCTAATATCGACCCAACCAAAACCAATGTGCAACAACGTATTGCTATGCTTCAAAGAGGATTTATGTCCAAAGGATATAGCAGCAATGAAGCCTTGAATAAAGGGTATCAAATACTCGATTATTCGGTCATGAAGCAATCTACCGTTATGGCGTATATGGATGTTTTTATGTATCTCGGAATCCTGTTCCTTTGCTGCATCCCGATTATTTTATTAATCAAAAAAGGGAAAAATAAAATCGATCCTGCCGAAGCGATGCACTAAAATACTTTTACACAGATTAAGACCTCGGTTTTAGTCTGTGTTTTTTAAACTCAAAGAACTCAATTATTGTAATCTGCGAATCTGCGGCGAACAAATTATTATCTCGTAAAAATCAAATTATTCCCCTTTGATAAATTGGCATCAAATTGATACCCGTCGTAATTGAACCCTTTTAAATCGTCGATAGTTTCAGCATTCGTATCAATAATATAACGCACCATCATACCCCTCGCCTTTTTAGCAAAGAAACTAATCATCTTTAGTTTACCGTCTTTGTAATCTTTAAAGTCGGGCGTAATGACTGGTACTTTTAACGCTTTAGTATCAATTACTGAAAAATATTCATTGCTTGCCAAGTTCACAAACAACTCTCCTTTTTTCAATTCTTTATTCAAAC
>CAZOHO010000058.1:6131-11716 GCA_964579755.1 uncultured Flavobacterium sp. | reverse complement strand
CTTTAATTTCTTCTAAAAGCGGGTCGTCTAAATTGAAAAAACTCATTTGCATTTCATCTTTTACTTCCTTTATACCATTGAGCGCATCATTCGAATGGTTCTTTTCTAATTTTTTCAAGAGCTTTTGCGCTTTCAAAATTACAATCTGAGGCATTCCCGCCATTTTAGCCACATGAATACCAAAACTATGCGCACTTCCTCCTTTAATCAACTTTCTGACAAAAAGAACGGTATCTTTCAATTCTTTGACCGCTACATTATAATTCTGAATTCTCGGCAACGATTCACTCATTTCATTCAACTCGTGATAATGGGTTGCAAAGAGCGTTTTAGGCTGCGCTGGATGCTCGTGCAAGAACTCAGCAATAGCCCAAGCAATCGATATTCCATCATACGTGCTTGTTCCTCTTCCAATCTCGTCTAAAAGCACCAAACTTCGGTCTGAAATATTGTTCAAAATAGAAGCAGTTTCGTTCATTTCAACCATAAAAGTTGATTCGCCCATCGAAATATTATCACTTGCTCCTACTCTGGTAAAAATTTTATCTACAATTCCCATTCGTACGCTCTCTGCCGGAACAAAACTTCCCATTTGAGCCAAGAGTACAATTAAAGCTGTTTGACGCAAAATAGCGGATTTACCAGACATATTAGGTCCCGTAATCATTATTAATTGCTGTGTTTCTCTATCCAAGAATACATCATTAGAAATATAAGGAGTTCCAACGGGTAATTGTTTCTCAATCACAGGATGCCTTCCTTCTTTGATTTCTAATTCATACGAATCATCAATTTCTGGACAAACATATTTATTTTCAATAGCCAATTGGGTAAATGAACACAAACAATCCAATTGCGCTATCAAATTAGCATTCATTTGAACCGGTTTGATATACGTACCAATCCATTGCACTAATTGTTCAAATAATTCGGATTCTATTTTGTGGATTTTCTCTTCAGCTCCCAAAATTTTCGTCTCGTATTCCTTCAATTCTTCGGTAATATACCGTTCTGCGTTTACCAAAGTTTGTTTACGAATCCATTCCTCAGGTACTTTATCTTTATGAGTATTTCTTACTTCAATATAGTACCCAAAAACATTATTGAAAGAGATTTTCAAAGACGATATTCCTGTTCTTTCAGATTCTCTTCTTTCAATTCCTTCTAAAAACTCTTTTCCTGAATTAGAAATAGCACGCAGTTCGTCTAATTCGGCATTCACACCTAAAGCAATTGCATTTCCTTTAGCAATAGCCACAGGCGCTTCTTGATTCAGCGTGGTTTTTATTTTCTCACGCAACAAATCACAACTATGCAAACTGTCTCCAATCACTTTTACTGCTTCTTGTGGGCTTTGCAAAGCCAATGCTTTAATTGGTAATATCGCATCTAACGATTCTTTTAAGTACACCACCTCGCGTGGCGATACTTTTCCCGTCGCAATTTTCGAAATCAAACGTTCTAAATCCGAAATTTGTTTGATTTGCGATTGTATATTTTTTAAAATTTCTAGATTGTCTTTCAAATAAGTCACCACCTGATGTCGGCTTTGAATTTTAGCTGTGTCTTTTAATGGCAAAGCTAACCAACGTTTCAACAAACGCCCACCCATTGGCGAAAGCGTTCTATCAATAACATCGAGCAAGGTAACCGCATTCGGATTATAACTGTGGTACAATTCTAAGTTACGAATCGTAAAACGATCCATCCAAACATAAGCATCTTCTGCGATTCGCTGAATAGACGTAATATGTTGTACTTTGTTGTGCTGTGTTTCAGACAAATAATACAAGATCGCACCCGCAGCGATTATTCCTTCTTTCAATTCTTCAATTCCGAAACCCTTCAACGAAACCGTTTGAAAATGTTTGGTTAAAGTTTCAAAAGCATAGTCTTCTTTGTACAACCAATCTTCCAAATAAAAACTATGGTAATCTTCTCCAAAAGCAGCTTTGAAATCATTTTTGTTATTCTTTGGAACCAAAACTTCACTTGGGCTAAAATTCTGAAGCAATTTGTCAATATACTCCACATTCCCTTGAGCGGTAAGGAACTCTCCTGTTGATACATCTAAAAACGAAATCCCAATGGTTTTATTAGTAAAATAAATCGAAGCTAAAAAATTATTGACTTTAGCTTGCAACACCTCATCATTCATTGAAACACCTGGAGTAACTAACTCGGTAACTCCACGTTTCACGATGGTTTTAGTCATTTTAGGATCTTCGAGTTGGTCACAAATAGCAACACGCAAACCTGCTTTGACTAATTTGGGTAAATAGGTATTTAAAGAATGGTGTGGAAACCCTGCCAAGGCCGTTTCAGTTTCAGAACCAGCTCCTCTTTTCGTCAATACAATTCCTAAAATTTTTGAAGCTCGAATTGCGTCTTCTCCAAATGTTTCGTAAAAATCTCCAACACGAAATAATAAACAAGCATCAGGATATTTTGCCTTGATTTCGTTGTATTGTTTCATTAAAGGAGTCTCTTTTACTACTTTCTCTTTAGCTGCCAATTTGTTCTTTTTAATCGATTAAAATATGTGAGCGAATTTATAGATTTTATAGCTAATAAAGAACTGTTCTGAAATTTTAAACTATTTTTAAGTAAAATTTAAGAGGTAATTTCTATTTTTTATCTAGATTTGTCATTTACTATTTAAAAATTATAGATTTATGAAAAAAATACTTGTTTTAGCCTTATTAGTTTTAGGAACTGTGGCTACTAATGCACAAGAAACTTCAAAAAAAGCAAAAACAGCAACTAGCAAAGTAACTGGAGCAGGAATGGTTTTTGCTAACGAAGTAATTGATTACGGAACAATTAATCAAAATGCTGATGGAAAACGCGAATTTGTATTCACAAACAACGGAAATTCTCCTTTAGTAATTACTAATGCCCAAGGTTCTTGTGGTTGTACAGTACCTTCTAGTCCAAAAGAGCCAATTGCTCCTGGAGCAAAAGGAGTTATTGGTGTAAAATACGACACTAACAGAGTGGGGCCATTTACAAAAACAGTTACTATTTCATCAAACGCAGCAGGTCAACCAACTAAAGTTTTGACTATCAAAGGTAATGTAGTAGCTGCACCAGCAAAAAGCTAATTTTATTTCAAAATAAACACAAAAGCTTCCTACTTTCACGGAAGCTTTTTTTTTACCTACTACTTCTGACTACTATGAGAAAATTAGAAAACAGCGAACTCGACAGAAAATCAATTGAAGATTTTAAAAAATCAGAAAAAACACCTTTGATTTTGATTTTGGATGACATTCGCAGTTTACACAATATTGGTTCTGTTTTTAGAACTGCAGATGCTTTTTTAATTGAAAAAATCTACCTGTGTGGCATCACTGCTACCCCACCTAATAAAGAAATTCATAAAACCGCCCTTGGTGCTACTGAGACTGTAGCTTGGGAACATGCCGAAAATGTTTTGGATGTTATCCAAAAACTAAAAGCAGAAAACATCCTGACTTTTGCTATTGAACAAGTCGAAAGCGCTATTTTTCTTCAAAACTTTAAAGTAGCAACTAATCAAAAATACGCCCTTGTTTTTGGTAACGAAGTTTTTGGCGTAGCACAAGAAGCTGTAGCTCTTTGTGATGGCTCCATTGAAATTCCTCAATTAGGAACCAAACATTCTCTTAATATATCAGTAAGTGCAGGTATTGTTGTTTGGGACTTATTTAAAAAGTTACATTTTTCAAAATAAGTTTAACTAATCCACTGAAAATACTATATTTATGGCATGAAGAAAAGAAACACCCCACTATTCTTAGCACTTCTTATATTAATTGGAATCCAAATATGTTATTCCAAAAGTATCTCTTTGAATCCCCCCATCAAAAAATCAATCTCTATAACAGCTCCCACAATAACCGCAACAGGAAACACAGCCTATTGCCCTCTTACTCAAACTAAAATTGCAACAACAGTAACTATTACTCATGATGTTGCCGACCCTACAACCGAATCAGTTTATGTTCAAATTGCTGGTGGCTATGTAATTGGAACTGACCAATTACTATTAACTAATACTGGCTCACACCCTACAATTACCTCGTCCTGGAATGCAACAGAAGGAAAACTAACCCTATCGAGCCCTATAGCTGGAACACTAGTTAATTATTCTGAGTTTGAAGCGGCAATTAAAGATGTTGCCTACTACAATTCCTCTCCTAATCCATCTGGAACTCGCAGCTTTTCTATTTCTTTAGGGAATGGACAAGCTAATTATTTACCAAGAAATGGACATTATTACGAATATGTTCCAAGTTTAGGTATTACTTGGTCTGATGCCAGAATAGCCGCTTCATTAAAATCATTTTACGGCTTACAAGGGTATCTAGCCACTCTTACCGCAGCTGACGAAGCTCAATTAGCGGGAAAACAAGCTCCTGGAACAGGATGGATTGGTGCAACAGATGAAGCTGTCGAAGGAGTATGGAAATGGGTAACTGGTCCTGAAGCAGGCACTATTATGTCGTATGCAAACTGGAATACAGGCGAACCTAATAACGCTGGAAATGAAGACTATGCACACATCACTGCGCCAGGAGTTGGATTTCCTGGATCGTGGAATGACTTATCTAATACAGGAGCATCTAGTGGTTCCTACCAGCCCAAAGGCTATATTGTAGAATACGGAGGTATGCCCGGAGATACTACACTGCAGCTTTCTGCCAGTACAACCCTTTCAATTGCAGCACAAATTACTGCAACCACTCCAGCATCAAATTGTGGACCAGGCAGTGTAACACTTAGCGCAACAGCTTCTTCTGGAACAATTAGTTGGTACAATACCAATACAGGAGGAACTGTATTAGGAACTGGAACAAATTACACTACTCCTACGCTCAGTAACACTACTTCTTACTATGTGACATCATCAGAATGTACTGTAAGAACAGAAATTAAAGCAACAATAATACCCCTACCTAATTATCCGAGTACTACTAATTCTATTTCGTATTGCTTAAACAATAGTACAACACCTTTAACCGCAACTGCTGATGCAAATAGCACGCTCAATTGGTACACAGTAGCTAGCGGAGGAACTTCAAGTGCTACCAGTCCTACGCCTACAACCTCCTCTAGCGGAATTACTAAATTTTATGTTAGTCAAACCAACACACTAACAGCTTGTGAAGGATCGCGTGCCGAAATTACAGTTACTATTAACGCATTACCAACTACTCCTGGTGTAGCTCCCATTTCCTATTGTTTAAATGATATCGCAACACCTTTAACAGCCACTGCTGATGCAAATAGCACGCTCAATTGGTACACAGTTGCTAGCGGTGGAACTTCGAGTGCTACCAGTTCTACTCCTATAACCTCCTCTAGCGGAATTACTAAATATTATGTCAGTCAAACCAACACACTTACAGCTTGTGAAGGACCGCGTGCCGAAATTACAGTTACTATTAACGCATTACCAAACACTCCCAATGTAACTCCTGTTGCCTATTGTTTAAATACTACTGCCGTACCTTTGACTGCAACTGCTGATGCAAATAGTACGCTCAATTGGTATACTATGTCAAGCGGTGGAACTTCGAGTGCTATCAGTCCTACTCCTA
>CAZOHO010000058.1:0-6031 GCA_964579755.1 uncultured Flavobacterium sp. | reverse complement strand
CTTGTGAAGGACCGCGTGCCGAAATTACAGTTACTATTAACGCATTACCAACAGTAAATGATATTACAATTACGCAATGTGACACTGATTTAATTTCGGATGGAAAAACATCTTTTAATTTAACAGTAAATAATAATCTGATTTCTTCCAATTATACAAACGAAACTTTCAAATATTACACCTCGTTAAATGGAGCGATTAACGATATAGCAGCTGACTTAATCACAAACGAATTGGCTTTTGAAAACACTACACCTACATCAATGAACATTTGGACTAGAATAAGTAATTCCTACGGTTGTCATAGCGTGAGTAAAATTACCTTAAACGTTCCTACTGCTAATTTTCATCCAGCAACAAATTTTACCTATTCTGTTTGTGATGATTTTTTAGACGCCAATGGTAACGACACAGCTAGCAATAGTAATACGGATGGGATCGCGAGTTTTGATCTTTCTCCATCTAAAGCAATTGTCTTATCTCAGTTACCTTCAAACCAAACCTATACCATTAATTACTACAGAACTCAAGCAGATGCCTTGTCGCAAACTAATGCCATTTCAACTATTACCAACTACAGAAATATTGGATATCCCAATTCTCAAATGCTTTGGATCCGAATAGAAAGTAATCTAGATAATAGTTGTGTAGGATTAGGTCCATACATCAACTTGAACGTAGAAAAATTACCCAATATTGAGCTCAATTCAACCAATTTAATTTGTTCAGATAATCCAACATTTTTCGTCACTTTAGACCCTGGTATTTTAGATGGCTCCTTGCCTAACAATTACACTTATAATTGGGCAAAAAACGGTGTCAATCTAAACACCACAACTCCAACTCTAGGCGTAAATTCTGAAGGAAATTATACTGTTCAAGTGACTAATTCAGCTTCTTGTAGCGCTACTAGAACTATAACAGTTACCGCATCAAGCAAAGCAATCATTACCCAAATAAATATAACCGATCTAACGGATATAAATACAATCACAGTAAATGCTTCTGGACAAGGCGATTATGAATACAGTATAGACTACTTAAATGGCGTTTGGCAAGATTCTAATTTTTTTACTAATGTCCCTGGAGGTATTCATCAGGTAATAGTAAACGATAAAAACGGATGTGGAGTTGCTTCCCAAGAAATTACTGTATTAAGTATTCCAAAATTTTTCACCCCCAATAACGACAGCTATAATGATATATGGATTGTAAAAGGAATGGAATCCTATCCGAATTCAAACCTTAAAATTTTTGACCGTTACGGAAAATTAATCAAAGAATTAACTCCAGGAAGTACAGGTTGGGATGGCAGTTTTAATGGGCAAGAACTTCCATCTTCTGATTATTGGTTTGTTTTAAAATTAGACCCAACAAGTCAAGAAAAAAGAGGGCATTTTTCATTAAAAAGATAACTTTTTATGAATTTATTTTATTTTGAATTTCACTCAAAATGAAAAGATAATCTTCATGATTTTTGACAAAATCACGATCCGAAACATCAATGATTAAAATATTCAAATCCGTTTGTGATTTGATGTAATCCAAATAACCTATGTTGATTTTGTCCAAATACTCGGCAGGAATTTCTTGTTCGTAACTTCTGCAACGCTTTTTAATGTTTTGCAACAATCGCTCTGAGTTTTGGTACAGATACACATACAAATCCGGCTTGGGCATTTCTTTATAAATGATATGAAATAGATTGCTGTACAATCGATATTCATCATCCGCCAAAGTAATTTTCGCAAAAATCAACGACTTAAAAATATGATAATCAGCTACAATAAAATCTTTGAACAAATCAAATTGCGACAAATCATCCGACAATTGTTTGTACCGATCGGCCAAAAAGGACATTTCTAACGGAAAGGCATATCGGTTTTGGTCTTTATAAAATTTAGGCAAAAACGGATTGTCTGCAAAGCGTTCTAAAACAGATTTAGCATTAAAATCCTCTGCTATTTTGGTTGCCAAAGTAGTTTTTCCAGCACCAATATTCCCTTCAAAAGCCACATAATTAAACTGTTCCAAGCTAACTTTTCGCAACGGACTTTCTAAACTTTGAACAGCTATGCATTCACTTTTATCTTCAGTAGCAGACAACATCTCCACAACCGTCTTATTCAAAACGGGATGAATCCATTCCAAATTCAAATCCAACATCGGTTTCAATACGAAATTCCGCTCCTGCATCAAAGGATGAGGAACCTGCAGATGCTCTGTTTTAATAATTTCACTGTCAAATGCAATAATATCAATATCAATAACACGAGATTGATAGCCTAATACTTCTTCTCTCACGCGTCCAATCTGCTGCTCAATTTGCAAGATTTTTGACAAAACAGTAGCTGCCGAATCGAAAGTATGCACTACAATAGCCGCATTGTAAAATGCATCACTATCAAATCCCCAAGAAGGCGTTTCATACAATTTAGAAACCTTAACTACTGTAGCCACCTTATGATGAATTATTTGCAAACACCTTTCGATATTTTCCAAACGATTCCCCTGATTAGTTCCTATTGATAAAACGACTTGATGTTGTGATTTCATAATGGCTGCAAATTAACTAAAAGAATGTTATATTTGTGTGAGGTGTTGATAATTAAATTTCAATTTGAAAAATCGAATTGTGTAACATTTTAACACCGATGACTACTCATTAGAAAAATAAATTAGTATGAAGTTTTTAGGAAATGTATTGGCTACCATTGTAGGTATTTTTGTTTTTACTATGTTGTTCTTTTTCGGAATCGTACTTATTGGAGTCCTTTTTGGTGGAGAAGAAGAAAGCGTTACAGTAAAAGAAAATTCGGTGATAGAATTGAATTTAGAAGAAATCCACAATGACTATGCTGGAAAATATTCTGACCCATGGGTAACTGCTTTCTCAGACAAAAAACACATCGGATTGACGGATATCATTGATGCTATTGACGCGGCTAAAACCGATGACAATATCAAAGGAATTTCTATTTTGAACAATAATTCTTCTCTTGGAATGGCACAAAGCAAAGCCGTTAGAGATGCATTGGAAGATTTCAAAAAATCAGGAAAATTTGTTATGGCGTATGCCAATACCTATTCACAAAAAGAATACTATTTGAATTCGGTTGCCAATACTATTTATCTGAATCCTGTAGGTGATTTAGATTTCAAAGGATTGTCTTCGGATCTATTATTTTTCAAAGATTTTCAAGACAAAACAGGCATCAAAATGGAAGTAATTCGCCACGGAAAATACAAAAGTGCCGTGGAGCCTTTCTTGGAAAATAAAATGAGTGACGCCAACAGAGAACAAATTACCGCGCTATTGAATTCGATTTGGAACTCAGTAGTAACTGATATTGCCAAAAGCCGAAACCTATCTGTTCAAAAACTGAACGAAATTGCAAATGGCCTTTTAGCTCGAACTCCAGAAATGGCGAAAGCACAAAAATTAGTAGACGTCGTAGCGTATGAAGATGTCTACCATAACGCCATTAAAAAATTGCTAAAAGTCAATACTAAAGACGAATACGAAAAAGTTTCAATAGCTGATTACGCGCGTAAATTTACCACTACATCTATTCCTTCGGATGCTACAGATGAAATTGCGATTATCTATGCGCAAGGCGAAATTCAAAGCGGCGAAGGTGATGTCAATATCATTGGCGAAGGGGCGATGCGTCGTTCAATCAACGAGGCAAGAAACAACGACGATGTAAAAGCGGTTGTTCTTCGCATTGATAGCCCAGGTGGAAATGCCTTGACTTCTGATTTAATTTGGAGAGAAATTGAATTGACTAAAAAAGTAAAACCCGTAGTCGTTTCCATGGGAAATTATGCAGCTTCAGGAGGGTATTATATTGCGTGTAATGCTACCAAAATTTTTGCAGAAAACAATACCATTACGGGTTCTATTGGTGTGTTTGGAATATTACCTAATTTTAGCGGCTTAACCAATAAAATGGGGATTCATTCTGAACAAGTAAAAACGCATGAGAATTCAGGAAACTACAATCCATTTGCACCAATAGACGAAAAATTCAAAGTCGTAACAACAGAAGGTGTAGAACAAATTTACAAAACCTTTGTTTCTCACGTGGCTCAGGGACGTAAAATGACTTTTGCACAAGTAGATGCTATTGCACAAGGTAGGGTTTGGACAGGTTCAGACGCTATTAAAATTGGCTTAGTAGATAAAATAGGAGGTCTAAACGATGCCATACAAGAAGCTGCTCGTTTAGCAAAAATTACATCCTACACCACTCAAAATTATCCTGAATACAAGAAAAATTTTGAAGATTTATTCGAGAATTTACCTTTTGCTAAAACCAAAGAACGTTTGATTAAAGAAGAAATTGGCGAGGAAAATTATAAAGTAATGGAACAAATCAAACGCGTTCAAAGCTACAAAGGAATTCAAGCTCGAATGCCATTTGAAATTAACATTCAATAAATAAAAAACAGCTTCCAAACTTTAAAAGATTGGAAGCTGTTTTTTTATACCTCAATTTTGACCACATAGCCTTCGGAACTTCGAATATTAAAAACAATTCCGCCTTCAAAAAGCAAATATTGTCCTTTGATTCCAATTAGTTTTCCTTGAAAATTAGGTGTTTTATCCAAACTCAAACTAGTCACTTTGCTAGGATATTCCAAAACAGGATACTGCATCTCATACAAATCAATTTTCTGATTGTAAAAATATTCCTGAACTTCGGTGGGAATTAAATGTTCTACTTTCAATCGTTCTGCAACTAAATCAATCGTCTCAAAAGTATTCGTCAACATTTTTCGCCAATTGGTTTTATCGGCATAATGATTTTTCAAAGCCACCTCAGTGATTCCTGCCAAATACCGATTAGGCACCTCAACAATGGCAATTGCCTGACTTGCTCCTTGGTCAATCCAACGCGTAGGCATTTGTGTTTTTCGGGTTACTCCGACTTTCACTTCGCTTGATAAAGCCAAATAGACAATATGCGGTTGCAATTGTACTTTTTCTTCATAAGCCAAATCGCGATCTGCAATTCCGAGATGAGCCGTACTCAATTCGGGTTTCATAATCCAATCTCCCACAGCCGGACTGGAATAAAAACAATCATAACAAAATCCTTGTCGGAATATTTTTTTCTTCTTCCCACAATTCAAACATTGAAACCCTACAAAATTGATTTCCATTGGTTTACCCAATAGTTGGTTTACATTCAAAAAGCTGTCTTCAAAAACAAGATAATACTGGATTGGCGCTCCAAATTCAGTTTGCATTTTGGTTAATACCCCTTCGTAAGTCATAGCATTTATGATTGTTGATTAACGATTGATGATTTCAAATTTGAGGTGTGATTTCTTTGTTTTTTATTGCTTTACCTCTAAATCAAGCTCCAATATTTATAAGAATAGATTTTTATACAAAAAAACACTATTTTTGATACAGCCGCAAAGTTAGTATTTGTCATTCTAAAATCAGCATTCTAAAATCATAAATTGCTATGCCCATACCCATCATTAATTCCATTGCTTCTTGGGTTTTAAAGCAACGGATTCATCAAATCGAATTGTTCTTAAAGTACCCCAATGAGGTACAAGAAGAGCTATTGATGAATTTGATTCGGCGGGCAGAGAATACGGTAATTGGAGCTCAATACGATTTTAGTTCGATAACCTCTTACATTACCTTTTCAGAACGAGTTCCAGTTTCCAGTTATGAAGATTTACAACCCCTAATTGAACGTACGCGCCAAGGCGAACAAAACGTTTTTTGGGATGCGCCAATTAAATGGTTTGCCAAATCAAGTGGTACTACCAATGCTAAAAGTAAATTCATCCCCGTAAGTAATGATGCGTTAGAAGACTGTCATTACAAAGGAAGTAAGGACTTGTTGTGTTTGTATTTGAACAACAACGAAGCATCGGAAATGTTTTTGGGAAAAAGCCTTCGCTTGGGCGGAAGCTCTCAAATCTACGAAGACAAGGATACTTTTTTTGGCGATTTATCGGCTATATTAATTGAAAATATGCCTATTTGGGCTGAATTTAGCAG
>CAZOHO010000057.1:0-11815 GCA_964579755.1 uncultured Flavobacterium sp. | reverse complement strand
AATAACACATTCCAACTTAGCACTAAAATTAATATGCTATTTTTTGAGTTTTTTTATAAGAACTTTTTATCAAAAAGAAGCGGTAGTAAGTTTTTTAGGGAGTCTGATTTGTAAATCGAGCCAATTTCTCCCATAAAGTAAATTTCGATAGGGGTATTTTGTTTTATTTCGTATTCAGCAATAGACTGTCTGCAAGAGCCGCAAGGAGGTATTGGTGCGTCGGTAGTTGAGCTTCCCGATGCAGCTGAAATGGCCATTTTTAAAATTTTGGCTTCAGGAAAAATGGCTCCGGCTTGGAAAATAGTGACTCTCTCTGCGCATAGTCCAGAGGGATAGGCGGCATTTTCTTGATTGGAACCTAAAATTATTTTTCCATTGTCTAATAAAATAGCTGCTCCTACTTTAAAATTGGAGTAAGGAGCGTATGCTGTTTTGCGAATTGCTACGGCTTCCTGCATTAAATTTTGAATGTCGGCAGGTAATTCTTGAATAGATTCAAAAACATCAAAATCAGTAGTTATCGTTATTTTATTCATTTTTGTTTCGGAAAAAAAATCCAAATTTCGATTGAAATTTGGATTTAGTGATGTGAGTTAGTTTGATCTGTTAATTTAGTCCGTAATTGTCGCCAAAGTTAAAAGTTAACGAGAAACGGAGTGTGTTTTCTAAAGGGTTTCTTATTTTGGAAGTTGAGAATAAATACGATACATCTATTTTTGCTGTAGTGTATTTAAATCCTGCTCCCAAAGAGAAATATTGTCTGGCTCCTTTAACAGGACTTTCGTGAAAATAACCCGCGCGCATTGCAAATGCATCTTTGTATACGTATTCAAAACCTAAAGCATAGGTGACTTCGTTGATTTCTTCACTAAATCCATTTGGGGCATCTCCAAAAGAACTCACTAGTCCTGATACCCATCCTGTTTTTCTATAGTTATTATAATTTTGAGTATACTCTTCTGGAGTTACAGTTCCATCTCCATTTAAATCTGGATTTTGAGGCGTGGGAACTAATAATTTGTTTAACTCAAGATTTACGGCAAGTTTGTTGTCTTCGTCAAATATAAAGTCGAAGCCTGTTCCAATCTTTAAATTAGCAGGTAAAAAATTAGTGTTGAATTCGTCGTTATCATAGCTGATTTTAGGGCCTAAATTTTGAATATTAAAGCCGGCACGCCAAATACCATTAAAATGGTTATAAGCTTTTTCTTCAGATTGATAGAATCCAGCAACATCTACCGCAAAGGTATTGGCTGCAGATGCATCCGTATTGTCTGTGGCTACCTTAAGATTTGAGCGGATATACCTTCCGGCAACAGCCATGGAGAACGTATTGCTTAGTTTTAATGAATAAGCGCCATCAAATGCTAATTCATTTGGAGAAACTATCCTAGGTTGGTCGTTAGCGTCATTTCGTAATTCGATATTCCCAAGTCCAAAATAGCGTAAGCTACTTGACCAAGTGCTTTTTTCGTTGATTTTATTAAAGTAGGTTATTTGGCCTAATGAAATGTCGTTTACCAAGTCGGTGAGGTAAGGAGTGTAGCTCACAGAAAAACCTTGTTTATGCTCAGCAAAAGCATATTTTGCAGGATTCCATTGTTGTGAAAATGCATCGGTTGAAGTGGCAATTCCAATATCAGCCATTCCTGCCGCTCTAGCATCTGCTGCAACCATTAAAAAGGGTACGCCAGTAGTAATTACTCTTTCTTGAGCTTCTGTTAAAGAAAAAGTCAAGAGACCTATTAGGAATGGTATTGTTTTTTTCATTTTGAAAATGTAATTGATTAAACAAATGTACTATTTTTTATAGTATTACCAATTTTGAAAATATAAATTGATTATGGCGTAAACCACTACTGGGATAAAGTTTTTTATAAGATATACTATACAACTAAATTGGGCGTTTCTTAAAATGCAAGAAATACATTTTTGTATAACTTCTGTTTTAAGATATTATTGTATAAGAATTTATTTATATTCAGTTTTAACTCTTTTAACTGGATTTCAGAACTAAAAATGTACTATATTAGTGTAATTGTAATAATAAAAATTATAAATTTGCGTTTTTGTTTTTATGGCGTAGCTCATAAAAGCTAATTTTTAAATTTATAAAGAAAAAATAGTAGAGTGGTTTAATGGGAATCATTATATTGCAATACGAAAATTACCTATAAAAAAGAGTATGAAAGTAAACAAAATTAAGGCCTTACAGTTGATGATGTCTATGTTGTTAATCATAGGAGTGTCAAGCTGTAGTAAAAAATCATCTAGTTCTGGTAAAGGATCTTCAAGAGCTACGGGCTGGAATGTAAATAACAAGAAAGGTGGATTTAAGAAAGCGGGTGATCAAGAAGCGGGCCCTGGTTTGGTTTTTGTTGAAGGAGGAACTTTTACTATGGGTAAAGTGCAAGATGATGTAATGCATGATTGGAATAACACTCCTAACCAACAACACGTTCAATCATTCTATATGGATGAAACAGAGGTGACTAATTTTATGTATTTAGAATACTTACAGTGGTTGAAAAATGTATTCCCTCCAACAGAAGAAAACTACAAACATATTTACGAAGGAGCTTTGCCTGATACGTTGGTGTGGAGAAATAGATTAGGATATAGTGAAACTATGACTAATAATTATTTAAGACACCCTGCTTATGCAAGTTATCCCGTTGTTGGTGTGAATTGGATTCAAGCAAATGAATTCAGTAAATGGAGAACAGATCGTGTGAATGAGGCCTTATTAGAAAAAAATGGCTACTTGAAAAAAGATGCTAAAACTTTAGATGTAACTGCTGAAAATTCATTTAGTACAGAGACTTATTTTAATTCTCCAACGTCTACTTATGGTGGAGATGATAAAATAGTTTTAAAAGGGAAAAAAGGTTCAGCTAAGCCTACTACAACTAAAGGAGGTAAAACAATTGAACCTAAAAATATTTATGTGCAACGTTCTTCAGGTTTATTGTTGCCGGAGTACAGATTGCCAACCGAAGCTGAGTGGGAATATGCTGCAGCGGCAGATGTAGGACAAAGAGAATATAATGTATATAAAGGACAGAAAAAATATCCTTGGTCTGGTCAGTATACTCGTTCAGGAAAACGTCAGACAAAAGGAGATCAATTGGCTAACTTTAAACAAGGAAATGGAGATTATGGCGGTATAGCAGGATGGTCTGATGACGGTGCTGATATTACTAATGAAGTAAAAAAATACCCAGCTAATGATTTTGGATTGTATGATATGGCGGGTAACGTGGCAGAATGGGTTGCGGATGTATATAGACCTATTGTAGACAATGAGTTCAATGATTTTAATTATTTCAGAGGGAATCAGTATACTAAAAACAAAATAGGGAAAGACGGTAAAGCTGAAATTATTACTAAAGAGACCATGAAATATGATACTTTAAGTAATGGTAAAATTATAGCAAGAACATTCCCAGGTCAATTAGCTCAAGTTCCAGTGGATGAAAATGAAACCTATTTGAGACAAAACTTTGATAGAAGTAATAATTTGAACTTTAGAGATGGTGACCAACAATCAACTAAAGATTTTAAATTTGGTTCTTCAGAGTCAACAAAAGAAGCTAAGAATATGTACAATTCTCCTAAGCATAATGTGACTGTGGATAGTTTAGGTAAAATGGTTAGAAAATTTGATAAATCTAACAAAAGAACTACTTTGGTTAACGATAATGTTAGAGTATATAAAGGTGGGTCTTGGAGAGATAGAGCGTATTGGTTGGATCCAGCTCAAAGAAGATATTTCCCTCAAGATATGGCAACAGATTACATCGGTTTTAGATGTGCTATGTCAAGAGTAGGTTCTAAATCACAAAACAAGAAAAGACCTAGAAACTAGTTTTTATAGTATTACAATAAAAAGCCCTTTTTAGGGCTTTTTGTTTTTAAAATTTTCAGTTATATGGATATTGCTTCAATTCATGCTTTATTTTTAGAATGTTCATCGGTTTCAATTGATACCCGAAAGATTCAACCTAATTCCTTTTTTGTAGCTATAAAAGGTGAGAATTTTGACGCCAATACTTTTGCTAAAGAAGCGTTAGAAAAAGGTGCGTCGTATGTGATAATTGACAATTCCGATTATTTTATTGACCAAAGAACCATTTTGGTAAGCGATAGCCTTAAAGCACTTCAGGAATTAGCGCAGTACCACCGAAATTACTTGAAACTGCCAATTATAGCTCTTACAGGGAGTAATGGGAAGACTACTACTAAAGAATTGATTCATGCAGTTCTTTCGGAAAAATATAGAACCAAAGCTACTGTTGGAAATTTAAATAACCATATTGGGGTTCCGTTGACGTTACTTTCTTTTACTACAGAAACCGAAATAGGAATAGTAGAAATGGGAGCTAATCATAAAAAAGAAATTGAATTTTTGTGCGAATTGGCTCAGCCAGATTATGGCTATATCACTAATTTTGGCAAGGCTCATTTAGAAGGTTTTGGAGGTGTTTTAGGGGTAATTGAAGGAAAAAGTGAGATGTATACTTATCTTTCTAATAATCAAAAATTAGCTTTTGTTAATTTAGAAGATGCTATTCAAGTAGAAAAAACAAAATCTTTACCTAATTATACATTTGGGGTTGATAAATTGAACGCCAATGTTTCTGTGACAACAGTAACGGCCAATCCGTTTGTGTCTGTAGCATTTGAAGGTTTAAAAATTAGGTCGCATTTAATAGGCTTGTATAATGCGAATAATATTAATGCTTCTATCGCTATAGGGAATTATTTTAAAGTTCCTAAAGAGGCTGTCAAGTCCGCTTTAGAAGGGTATATTCCAGAAAATAATCGTTCGCAATTGATTACCAAAGGAACCAATCAAATTATCTTAGACGCTTATAATGCTAATCCGAGTAGTATGGCAGTTGCAATTGAAAATTTTAAGCAATTGGACAACTCAAACAAAATCGTAATTTTAGGTGATATGTTTGAATTAGGAGAAGAAAGTCTTCGTGAGCATAAACAGATAGTGGATTCTTTATTCAGTCAAAAGGATATTATTTGTCATTTTGTTGGCGCTGATTTTTTCGCCAATAGTGTAGACAATGAAAACTTTCATTTTTATGCAAGTTTCAATGATTTAGCGACATATATAAAAAACCAACCGATTGGGCATAGTACAATCTTGATAAAGGGTTCTAGAGGTATGGCTTTAGAGCGAACTTTGGAGATTTTGTAATTTAAAATGGACAATTAAAAAGCGCGAATAAATCATTTATTCGCGCTTTAGTTTTATATTGACATTAAATACCCTATAAGGTTTTCTTTTTTATTAAGTTCTAATTTTTTTCTTAAACGGTAACGTGCTAATTCCACTCCTCCGCTAGAAATATTCATGATTTCGGCGATTTCTTTAGTTGACATATTCATTAGTAAATAAGTCGATAAATCTAGTTCTCTAGGGGAAATAGAGGGGTGCTTTTCTTTTAATCTTTTTAGAAACTCGAAATGAACATTTTTAATATGCTTTTCAAGGTCTTTCCAACTTTTATCAGCATTAACTTCTTTAAGAATACTCTTGTTTAATTTAGTAAATTGAAATTTTGTTTCTTCATCCAATGCGGTAGTATTGATTTCTTTTAGTTTATGGATAATGCCATTAAGGATTTTATTTTTTTTAACTACTTGTAGTGAATTGGTAACAAGTTCTTTGTCCTTAGCTTGAATTTTGATTTGTAATTTGTCATTTTTTAATTTTTCAATTTCTTTTTCTAATTTGTATTGTTCTTTACGAATTCGAGCTTCTTTTTCTAAGTAAAGCCTACGTTGTTCGATTTTTTCATAATATTTGTTTTTTCGAATCTTAATTTTAATTCGATCTCTAATAATTCGTATTGTAGCTACAATACATATTAAGTAAAAAATATAAGCTATAAAATGTCGGTACCAAGGAGGCGAAATTGTAAATTCAATAAAGGATTCTTTGGAAATTACTCCGAAACTATTTTTCACTTTTACTTTCATTTTGTAGTTGCCCTCTCGTAAATTAGTGTATTCTTTAATAGTAGATGCAGACCAATTACTCCACGTGTCATCATAACCATCTAATTTGTAGGAATATTTAATGTTCTCAATGTTTTCATAGGTTGGAGTTGAAAATCTAAATTTGACAAAATTAGAGATATAAGGAATTTTGATTTTAGGAAGATTGGTTTTTCCATTACCCAATATTAAACTCCCATATGGACTTGAGAAATTTCGGATAAATACTTTAGGGTTGTTATTGAAATCGGTTGATAGTTTTGAATCGTAATGGACAAGTCCATCTGTAAGTCCTATAAATATATTATTTTGGTCAATAGTGTTAATAGATAAATTGTTATATACTAAATCTTGTGTTAGGTTTAAAAAAGGTGCTATGGTATTTTTATAGCCTCCATTTGGTGTTTTTAATAGTACTCCTAACGATTCCTTAATTACGTACCAAATATTACCATGTCTATCTTCGTGAATCGTGTTAGTAAGAGGAATTTTTTTAAAGATATTTGTAAATTTAGTATCCTTTTCAAAAGCTTGGGTGTCTTTTGAGAAGGTATAAAAATGATTATTATTTTGGAAGTAGATAGTATTTTGTAATTTTTGAATACTGGTAACTCTGTTGTCTAATTTTGACAGTTCTTTATAGGTTTTTATAGATCTAAAGTTTTTAAAATCGTCATTTAAATTCATTTGGTAAACTAGTTCATCTTTTTTTACCCAAATATTGGAGTCGTCAATTTCAAATTCTCCTACCGATTTAACAAAGCCATCAATATGTTTTACAAATTGCCAACTATTATTTGTTTTTTCTAATAATGAAAAACCTTTGTAATTTGATCCTATTATATAATTAGGATTGTTCGGAATTTTCTTGAAACTCCAATATCCTACATTATCTAATGTTTTGATTATTTTATTCCCTGAAATTAAAAGAGCTCCTCGATTGTGCGAGCAAAATAATTGATCGTCTATAACTTGAATATTCCATGCTTGTCCTGTGGTGCCTTCAATTAATTCGAAATTATCTTCTTTAAAAGGAATACTCCAATTGTGGTAGAATACACCTTGGTTGGTAGCAACATATAGATTTTTTTTATAAACAGCTGTGGCGTATACAGTACTTAAATTATAACTAAATCCAAAAAAAGTAAATGGAGAGTTTTCATTGATAAAAGCAATTCCGTTATCTAATCCTAACCAGAGATTGTTTTTTTTATCTATGTAAGAGGTGAGTACTGTATTGTTTTCTAGTCCTTTTTTTCGATTAATATGCTGTATAATTTTCCCAAATTTATTACATATGATTACTCCGTTTAAAACAGAATTAAGTGCGATATAATTATTTTTTATAGTTGCTCCTCCAAGCCCACTATTTTTTGTAATAAAAACATTAGCTTCAGTGTTCCATTGTTTCAATTGTTGGTTTTCATACAGGAATAATCCTTTGTCTAAAGTGCTGATCAGTAATTGTGTTGCTGATAAATTGAAAATACCCCAAACCTCTGTTTTATTTAAAGCTGTTGTGTTTTGAAGAGAGTTTAGTGTGCCGTTTTTATATTCTAAAATTCCATTTGAAATATCTTGAAAAAAAAGTCGTTGACCTGAAATAAAAGAAAATTGAAAACGAGAAGGAGGTCTCATAATTTTAATTCGATTATTTTTTAGAATGAATGCATTTTCAAATGATTGAAAAATAACCTCGTCATTATAAATGTGAATTTTCCATATAATATCAATAGTACTTATATTCTTTTTGTTTAAATATTTTGAGAGTGAAAAATAAACTAGTCTTCCATTAGTGTCTGGCTTGAAATAACCAAATTCATTATATCCTCCCACGTATATTTTTCCGGATTTGTCTGTTTTAATTGAACGGACAACGGATTTATTAGGTAAAGTGTATTTACTCCAAACTGAACCATCAAATTGAAATAGTCCATCGTTGTTTGCAAAATAAACATTGTCATTTTCATCTTGATCAATATTCCAATTTTGGGTACCACCCTTGTAGTCTGATCTTTTGTAGTTTCTAATTTCTGGCAGGCCTATATTCTTTACTTGTCCCCAAAATAGAATTGGATAAAGTATACAAATAAGAATTGAATTAAACTTTTTATTGAATAGTAGGATCATTGATTTGTATATTTTTAGCTGTATTTATAACTAATTACAAGCTAATTTAATTTATTCTGTAAGATGTAGTGGTAATTTTTATTTTTTATTTTTTATAAATAACATTTTTATTTTTTTAAATTATTGATAATCAAATATTTAATTTTTTTTTGATGTGTTTTTGTAAGGATTAAAAATACTCTTTGATGTGTTTTTGTAAGGATAATTAAATGCGATTCATTCTTTTATATCATTAATATTGTTTCAAATTATTAATTAATTAACCAAAATTTTTAGAAAAATGAAATTAACGAAATTATTTATTTTTTGTTTTTTGTCTTTGTTTTTCACTATTTATGTACAAGCACAAGATCTTGTTGTAAAAGGGAAAGTGTATGACGATAATGGTTTGTCCATACCTGGGGCTACTATTTTACTAAAAGGAACATCCAAAGCTACTACTACAGACTTTGATGGTGCATTTGAAATTAAGGCACCAAAAAATGGAACTTTAGTGGCAAGTTTTATTGGATATGCTACAGTTCAACAAGCTATTAATGGTAAAGCTTCTTTAATTATTAGGTTAAAGTCTCAGTCTCAAGATTTAAACGAAGTGGTTGTTGTCGGTTATGGTACTCAAAAGAAAAGTGTTGTAACTGGTGCAATTTCTAGTGTCAAAGCTAAAGATTTAGAGAAAGTACCAAACGGTAGAATTGAGCAAACACTTCAGGGAAGAGTTTCTGGGGTTACAATTGCTGCACAATCTGGTCAGCCAGGTGCTGCATCAACGGTTCGCGTTAGAGGTTTAACTACATTTGACACTTATGGGGGAAATAATCCTTTATGGGTTGTTGATGGAGTTATTGTTGATTCTGGCGGTATTGGTTTTGTTAACCAATCGGATATAGAATCAATCGAGGTGCTTAAAGATGCTGCGTCTTTAGCTATTTATGGTGCCCGTGCTGCGTCTGGAGTTATCTTAGTAACTACTAAGAAAGGTAAATCAGGAAAGATTAGTGTAAATTATACAGGTTTTACCGGTGTTTCTGCTCCTGAGAAAACCCTTAAATTATTGAACGCTACTCAGTATGGAGCTTTAATGAATGAGAAATCAGTTGCAGGTGGTGGTCCTATTCTTTATTCTGATTTATCAGTTTTGGGAAAAGGAACAGATTGGCAAAAACAGATTTTCAGCAATGATGCACAGCGATCTAATCATGAGGTTAGTTTTAGCGGAGGAAATGATGTTTCTACTTTTTTCGCATCATTTAGTGTTCAAGATCAACAAGGAATTGTTTCAAAACCTATTTCTAATTTCAATAAGAAAAGTATTCGTTTAAATTCAACTCATAATTTGAGTAAAAAAATTCAAATTGGTCAAACTCTTGGTTATACGCATCAAAAAGGAATTGGTTTAGGGAATACTAATAGTGAATTTGGAGGTCCATTAAGTTCAGCATTGAATTTAGACCCTATTACACCAGTTGTTATAACAGATCCAATTGTTGCAAATTCTTCTATTTATACAAGTAATCCTGTTTTTAGAGATCCAAGTGGTAATCCTTATGGTATTTCGTCTATAGTAGGACAAGAAATGTCTAATCCTGTTGCTTACGTAAACACACGTTTAGGAAATTACAATTGGTCTGATGATTTTATTGGTAATGTTTTTGCTGAAATCAAGCCAATTGAAAATCTTAAAATTAGATCTTCTATGGGAGGTAAAATTGCGTATTGGGGTGATGAAGCATTTACACCTAAATTTTATTTGAGTCCTACAGTTTTGTCATCTCAAAATAGTTTGACTAGAGCAACTAACCAAACTTTTGCTTGGAATATTGAAAACACTGCATCTTATACCCAAAATATTGGATCACATGATTTTACAATATTGCTTGGTCAAGGTGTCTATATAGATAATAATACAAGAGGTTCTTATGTTGCTCATACTAATTTACCAGTTAATGACTATAGAGAAGCTTCTTTTAATTTTCCTTTACCTACAGCACAACGTGTAGGAGCATCTTATACTTCTCAAGAACATAGAGTGACTTCATTGTTTTCTCGTTTGAATTATTCTTTCAATGAAAAGTATTTATTTACGGGTATTATTCGTAGAGACGGTTCTTCAAATTTTGGACCAAACAACAAGTTTGGTATTTTTCCTTCCTTTTCTACTGGATGGGTAGTTTCTAAAGAAGGATTTTGGAAAGAGAATAAAATTGTAAACTCACTTAAAATAAGAGGTGGGTATGGAGTAGTTGGTAATGATGCAATTGCAGCTAATGGTTTCTTAGCTTTAATTGATGGAGGTCGTAACTATACTTTTGGTAGTACAGGTTCTACTATTTCATCTGGAAACAGTCCAAGCGCTCCATCAAATCCTGATTTGAAATGGGAAGAAACTTCTCAATTTAATGTTGGTTTTGACGCTAAATTGTTTAATGACCTTAATTTAACGGTTGAATATTATAATAAAAAAACAATTGGTATTCTTCAATATGTTGAACTTCCTGGTTACGTAGGTGCAACTGGAAGTCCTCTTGGAAATGTTGCTGATATGGAAAATAAAGGTATTGAAGTAGAGCTTGGATATCGTAAAAAAATGGGAGAATTCAATTTTTCTGCAAATGGAAACGTTTCATATCTTAAAAATGAAGTTACTTTTTTAGGACAAGGAAAAGAGTTTATTACTAACGGTGTAGCTGGTTTCCAATCAATGGGAGAAATTACAAGAACACAAGTTGGACAATCGTACAATTCTTTTTATGGCTTCAAAACAGCAGGCATTTTCCAAACACAAGATGAAATTAATGCCTATACAAACGCTGCAGGAGGATTGATTCAACCAAATGCTCGTCCTGGAGATTTCCGTTGGACAGATACCAATGGTGACGGAGCTATCACTAACGATGATAAGCAATTTCTTGGAAGTCCATTACCTAAATTTACTTTTGGTTTGACTTTAAATTTAGAATACAAAGGATTTGATTTAATGGCATTTGCACAAGGAGCAACAGGAAATCATATTTTTCAAGGAATTAGACGTTTGGATATCTTAAATGCCAATTATCAAACTGAAGCGTTATCAAGATGGACAGGTCCAGGTACTTCAACTACTTATCCAAGATTGACTAACAATGATACTAACGGTAACTTTGGAAATTCATCTGATTTTTATTTAGAAAAAGGGGATTACATCCGTCTCAAAGTGGTTCAGTTAGGATATACTTTGCCAACAAGTTTTGTAAATAAGGTGGGAGCTCAAAAAGTTCGTTTTTATGTAACTGGAGAAAACCTACTTACGCTAACTAAATATTCAGGTTTTGATCCAGAAATTGGTGGAAACATATTAGGTATAGATAGAGGGTATTATCCTCAAGCGCGTACTTTCATGTTTGGTGCAAATGTTCAATTTTAATATAAATTAAATTATGAAAACAATAAATATTAAATTATTATTTTTTGTAACTGCCGCAGTTATAGCTTTAGGCTCATGTTCTAAAGAGTATTTAGATGTGGAGCCTAAGGGGACCAATCTGGAGAGTAATTACTACCAAAATCAAGAACAAGCTTATGCGGGGTTAGTTGCTGTTTATGATATCATGAGAAAAAATTCAGGGGGTTTTGAAAATATGATTACCATGATGAATGCAGGTTCTGACGATCATTATGCAGGTGGTGGTGG
>CAZOHO010000056.1:0-12161 GCA_964579755.1 uncultured Flavobacterium sp. | reverse complement strand
AAATGAGGATAAAAAATAGTCTTGTTTTTCTTTTAATGGGAATTCTCTTTTTTTCGTGTGATAAAAAAAGAGTGTTTGACGAATACCATTCGGTTGGAAGTGCATGGCACAAAGACAGCACGGTTACTTTTCAATTGCCCGAATTGGATTCGACTAAACGGTATGATTTATTTGTCAATTTGAGAAGTAATGACAATTATCCGTTCAACAATTTGTTTTTGATTGTGGCGTTAGAATTGCCTAACGGTTTTACCAAAGTAGATACTTTAGAATACCAAATGGCAAATCCAGACGGAACACTTCTAGGCGAAGGATTTACTGATATTAAAGAGAGTAAATTGTTCTACAAAGAGAAAGTAAAATTTAGAGGAAAATACAAAGTATACATCAAACAAGCAGTTCGTGAAACAGGCAAAGTTCCTGGAGTAGAAAAACTAGAAGGAATTACAGACGTTGGGTTTAGAATAGAAAATAAAGAATAGAAAATTATATTATGGCTATTATTAATCGTAAAAAAAATCAAGTACCAGACTCAGAAAAGGATATTCAATATTACTCTAAATTATTTTGGAAGTATTTCTTTTATGGTATGGGAGGCATTGCCTTGTTTTTCTTATTTGCTTCTTGGGGACTTTTAGGTTCTATGCCTTCTTTTGAAGACTTAGAAAATCCAGATTCTAATTTAGCTACCGAAATCATTTCTGCTGACGGAGTCGTAATTGGAAAATATTTTGAAAAAAATCGTTCCCAATTAAAATATTCTGACCTTCCTAAAAACTTAGTTCAGGCTTTAGTTGCTACCGAAGATGCCCGTTTCTATGAACATTCTGGAATTGATGGTAGAGGAACCTTAAGAGCGATATTGAGTTTTGGAACTTCGGGAGGAGCCAGTACACTAACCCAACAATTAGCCAAACAATTATTTCACGGAGAAGGTTCAAAGTTTTTACCGTTCCGTATTATCCAAAAAGCAAAAGAATGGATTATTGCCATTCGCCTTGAAAGACAATACACCAAAAACGAAATCATTGCCATGTACTGTAATGTATATGATTTTGGAAACAATTCGGTAGGGGTAAACTCGGCAGCCAAAACTTATTTCTCGAAAGAACCTAAAGACCTAACCATAACTGAATCGGCTGTTTTAGTTGGAATGTTTAAAAACTCCGGTTTGTACAACCCGGTAAAAAATATCGAAGGGGTAACCAATAGACGTAACGTAGTATTGAAGCAAATGGAAAAAGCGGAAATCATTACCGAAGCTCAAAAACTACAATTACAACGTTTACCAATCAAATTAAACTTCAAATTAGAAAGTCACAAAGACGGAACGGCTACCTATTTCAGAGAATATTTGAGAGAATACATGAAAAAATGGGTAGAAGAAAATAAAAAACCAGACGGATCTGATTATAATATTTACAAAGACGGTTTACGTATTTATACTACTATTGATTCGCGCATGCAGTTGTATGCTGAAGAAGCGGTGGAAGCCCATATGGCTAATTTGCAAGAAGAATTCTTCGACCAAGCCAAGGAGAATAAAAACGCTCCATTTGTCAATATTTCTCAAGCAGAAACCGATCGTATTATGAAAAAAGCCATGAAAGCTTCTGCCCGTTGGAACATCATGGAATCGATGGAAAAAAGCGAAGAAGAAATCATTGCTTCGTTCAAACAAAAAACCAAGATGAAAGTCTTCACTTGGAAAGGAGAAAGAGATACCATCATGACGCCCTTGGATTCTATTCGTTATTACAAACACTTTCTACAATCAGGTTTAATGGCTATGGAGCCTCAAACGGGTAATATTAAAGCTTGGGTAGGTGGTATAAACTACAAATACTTCCAATACGATCACGTAGGTCAAGGAGCTAGACAAGTAGGTTCTACATTCAAACCCTTTGTTTACGCTACTGCAATTGAACAATTAGGCATGTCGCCTTGCGATTCTATTTTGGACGGACCCTTTATGATTCGTAAAGGAGAACACAATGTAACCGAAGATTGGGAACCACGAAACTCGGACAACAAATACCGCGGAATGGTCACTTTAAAAAGAGCTTTAGCCAACTCCATTAATACCGTTTCAGCCAAATTAATTGACAAAACAGGTCCTGAAGCTGTAGTGGAATTGACACATAAATTAGGGGTGACTTCTGAGATTCCAGCACAACCTTCTATTGCGCTTGGAGCTGTCGAAATTACAGTGCAAGATATGGTTGCCGCTTACAGCACATTTGCCAATCAAGGGGTATATGTAAAACCGCAATTTTTAAGAAAAATCGAAGATAAAAGTGGTGTGGTTCTTTACGAACCTGTTCCAGAATCACATGACGTATTGAACAAAGACATTGCATTTGCCGTAATTAAATTATTAGAAGGTGTAACCGAAGGCGGATCTGGAGAACGTTTACGCACCGAAGGTGGTGGAAACGGAGACAACCGTTGGACAGGTTATCCGTATATGTTTAAAAATCCAATTGCTGGTAAAACAGGAACTACTCAAAATCAATCCGATGGTTGGTTTATGGGAATGGTGCCTAATTTAGTTACCGGAGTTTGGGTAGGCTGCGAAGACCGTTCAGCACGTTTTAGAAGTTTAACCTATGGTCAAGGAGCAACAGCTGCTTTGCCTGTTTGGGGTTATTTCATGAAAAAATGTTACGAAGACGAAACGCTCAACGTATCCAAAGAAGATTTTGACAGACCCGCTAATCTTTCTATAAAAGTAGATTGTTATTCTAGGCCGGCCGCAGTAGTAAAAGATAGTACGGACACCGAACAAAGTACCGAAGAATTCGAATTATAAAATGAATTGCGAGGAACAAGGTACTCTCTAGGAGCTATTTCCCGCCATTCACTGTATCTTTAAGGCTGAACACCAGCCTTAAAGGATGCCGTTGCTGTCAGGGCTAGGGTTTTTGTTTTCAGTTGGAGTAACCGCAACTAAAATACTGTTTTTCATTTCATGACCTAATACCAAAAAACATGATTAATAAAAAAGTATCCTCCGTACAAGAAGCCCTTCAAGGTATTGAAGACAATATGACGCTCATGTTGGGTGGCTTTGGTTTGTGCGGCATTCCCGAAAATGCCATAGCCGAATTAGTCCAAAAACAAACCAAAAATCTCACTTGTATTTCCAATAACGCAGGAGTTGATGACTTTGGCCTAGGTTTATTGTTACAGCACAAACAAATCAAAAAAATGATTTCTTCTTATGTGGGAGAAAACGCCGAATTTGAACGCCAAATGCTTTCTGGCGAATTAGAAGTAGAACTCATTCCGCAAGGAACATTGGCCGAACGTTGTCGCGCAGCACAAACCGGAATACCCGCTTTTTTCACTCCCGCAGGTTATGGAACCGAAGTAGCACAAGGAAAAGAAACACGAGAATTCAATGGAAAAATGCATGTTTTAGAACATGCCTTTCAAGCCGATTTTTCTATTGTAAAAGCTTGGAAAGGGGACACAGCGGGCAATCTTATTTTCAAAGGAACAGCACGTAATTTTAATCCGTGTATGGCAGGTGCCGCAAAAATTACCATCGCCGAAGTCGAAGAATTAGTCGAAGCAGGTACTTTAGATCCCAACCAAATTCATATTCCGGGTATATTCGTGCAACGTATTTTTCGAGGAGAATTTTTTGAGAAAAGAATTGAACAAAGAACTACTCGTAAAAAATAATTTGAAAATTATTCAATTTGAAAATTTGAAAATGAAATGGCATTAGATAAAAATCAAATCGCAAAAAGAATCGCACAAGAAGTCAAAGATGGCTACTATGTTAACCTAGGAATTGGTATTCCAACCTTGGTGGCGAATTATGTTCGTAACGATATCTCGGTTGAATTTCAGTCGGAGAATGGTGTTTTAGGCATGGGTCCTTTCCCTTTTGAAGGCGAAGAAGATGCTGATTTAATCAACGCAGGAAAACAAACGATTACTACATTACCAGGAGCCAGTTTTTTTGACTCGGCATTGAGTTTCGGAATGATTCGTGGACAGCATGTTAATTTAACTATCCTTGGCGCTATGGAAGTGGCTGAAAATGGTGATATTGCCAACTGGAAAATTCCAGGAAAAATGGTCAAAGGAATGGGTGGAGCAATGGATCTAGTGGCCTCTGCCGACAATATAATCGTAGCTATGATGCACGTCAACAAGGCCGGGGAAAGCAAGATTCTTAAAAAATGTACCCTCCCACTTACAGGCGTAGGTTGTGTTAAAAAAGTCGTGACTGAATTGGCCGTTATGGAAGTCACTCCAAAAGGGTTTAAACTAATCGAACGCGCGCCAGGTGTAAGCGTCGAACATATTATTGCTGCAACAGAAGCGAACTTAATCATTGAGGGAGATATTCCAGAAATGAAAATTGACTAATATACTCGCTGCAATTACAAAAATCAATTTCAATTTCAAAAAGCAAAATCAAATTTCAAAATTGGATTCTTTTAATACCTGGGACGACATGGGTTTTTTCACCACATAGAAACATAGACTTGATAGTAAAAAATTAAGAATGAATAGACGTTTCACTATTAACATAGGGAGAAAAATTGAAAGGATAGTTAGAAACCTTCACTCCTTTTCAAATTCTATAGATTAATCCCGTAGGGATTGTATATTGATAACACACCGCCCTAAAGAATCAAAAGTCCCGTAGGGACGAAATAATTATTTAACCAAGATTGAATGTGGTAAAAACAAAAGAAAATCTGCTTTAAAATCAGGAAATTAATTTTATATTGCGACATATTGACACAATGAAATTAACTAAACCAAAAAAAATGAAAAAAAACCTCTTACTACTTGTTCTAATCCTTTTTAGCATTGGAACACAAGCACAAGAAAATGTTGACTTTTCCAAAAAGAAAGACATCATTTCACCCGAAATTAATGCTGACAATACCGTTACTTTTCGACTGGATGCCAAAAATGCCAAAGAAGTAAAAGTACAAGGCGATTGCGTTCCTGAAGGTGGTTTGTTAACCAAAGGCGAAGACGGTATTTGGAGTTTTACTACCAAAAAACTTAATCCAGAATTGTACAGTTATTCGTTTTTTGTAGATGGCGTTAAAGCTTTCGACCCGAATAATGCGTTTTTAATTCGTGATGTATCCACGGTAGTAAACGTGTTTTTAGTAGGCGGTGGCAAAGCCAATTTGTATAAAGTAACTGACGTCCCTCACGGAACGGTAGCCAAACGTTGGTACACTTCGCCAAAACTGGAAACCACGCGCCGATTAACCGTTTACACCCCAGCAGGATATGAAAACAACAAACAAAAATACCCCGTATTGTACTTAATGCACGGTGCGGGTGGCGATGAAAATGCTTGGATGGAATTAGGTCGTACGGCTCAAATTATGGATAATTTAATTGCTCAAGGCAAAGCAAAACCAATGATTGTGGTCATGACGAATGGAAACGCTGATCAAACTGCCACACCAGGTGAATCTAGCGAAGGTTTTGTGAAACCTATTTTTATGCGTCCCGCCACTTTTTCTGGACGAGCAGAAGCGGCTTTTGGAGACATTATCCAATTCATCGAGAGCAATTATCGCGTAAAGAAAGAAAAAGCGTCTCGTGCCATTGCAGGGCTTTCTATGGGTGGCATGCACAGTTTGGTAATCTCGGCAAATTATCCAAATACATTTGATTATGTTGGAGTGTTTTCATCGGCTATGTTACAACCTAAAGATTCACAAGCAGCTGTGTATAGCGATTTTACTAACAAACTGAAAGCACAAAGAGACAATGGATTTAAATTGTATTGGATAGGCATTGGTAACTCTGACTTCCTTTTTGAACGATCAAACGAGTACCGAAAATTACTAGACAACCTGCAATTCAAATACGATTACCACGAAACTACAGGAGGACATACATGGTCCAACTGGCGTGACTACTTATCTGAATTTGCACCTTTATTGTTTTAATAGAATAAAAAAACCGCTAAAATTAGCGGTTTTTCTTTTTAATATACTTTACAAATTCTCAAAGAAATCGTTTCCTTTATCATCAGTAATAATGAAGGCTGGAAAATCTTTCACGGTAATTTTACGTACGGCTTCCATACCCAATTCTTCAAAATCCACTACTTCTACTTTCAAGATATTGTCTTGTGCCAAGATTGCAGCTGGTCCACCAATAGAGCCTAAATAGAATCCGCCGTAGGTTTTACAGGCCTCCATTACTTGTTTGGTACGGTTTCCTTTGGCTAACATAATCATACTTCCACCTGCTTTTTGGAACTCTTCTACATACACATCCATTCTTCCAGCCGTGGTAGGTCCAAAACTTCCTGATGGCATTCCGTCTGGAGTTTTAGCCGGTCCTGCGTAATAAATGGGATGGTTTTTAAAATAGTCTGGCATTGGTTTACCCGCATCCAATAATTCTTTGATTTTGGCGTGAGCGATATCACGGGCTACAATCAAAGTTCCGTTTAATTTCAAACGGGTTTTGATTGGGTATTTAGATAATTCCGCTAAAATATCCGCCATAGGTCGGTTCAAATCTACTTCAACTGGCGCTTCCAAATGGGGAGGCGTAGCCGGTAAAAATTGTTTTGGATTGGTTTCCAATTGCTCTAAAAAAATACCGTCTTTGGTAATTTTTCCTTTGATGTTTCTATCTGCCGAACAAGACACTCCCAATCCAACCGGACAAGAAGCAGCGTGACGTGGCAAACGAATCACTCGTACATCGTGAGCAAAATATTTTCCGCCAAATTGCGCTCCAATGGAACTTTCTTGGCAAAACTCTAATACTTTTTTCTCCCATTCTAAATCACGGAAAGCTTGACCTGCCATGTTTCCAGAAGTGGGTAAATGATCAAAATAACCTGCAGAAGCTTTTTTAACTGCTGCCAAATTCGCTTCGGCAGAAGTTCCCCCAATTACTAACGCCAAATGGTACGGCGGACAAGCCGAAGTACCCAAATCTTTGATTTTTTGACGAATGAAAGTCTCCATTGATTTCTCATTCAACAAGGATTTAGTTTGTTGGTACAAAAAGGTTTTATTCGCTGAACCTCCTCCTTTTGCTAAAAACAGAAATTCATATGAAGCTCCTTTTTTAGCATAAATATCAATTTGTGCCGGTAAATTCGATCCTGAATTTTTTTCTTCAAACATCGAAATGGGAACAATTTGCGAGTAACGCAAATTCTTGTTTTGGTAAGTATTGAAAATTCCTTTGGACAACCATTCGGAATCATCGGCTCCAGTGTATACATTTTCGCCTTTTTTTGCCATTACAATCGCTGTTCCGGTATCTTGACAAGAAGGCAACTGCCCTTCTACAGCTACAACAGCATTTTGCAATAAATTGTAAGCCACAAAACGATCGTTGTCTGTCGCTTCGGGATCGTTCAAAATGTTGTTTAGTTTTTGCAAATGTGAAGTTCGCAACATAAACGACACATCGTTCATGGCTTCTTGCGCTAGCAATTCCAATCCTTTAGGATCAACAGTTAGAATTTCTCGATTGCCTAATTGTTCTACTTGTACAAAGTCGGAAGTTAGTTTTTTGTATTGTGTATCGTCTTTCAAAATCGGATACGGGTCTTGATATATAAAGTCCATTATTGAATTTTTAGAGGAGTAAAGTTACGGAATGTTTGACATTTACCCTTTTATTAATTTGCAAAATTACTATACTTTTTGTCTGTGCTTAGTGTGAAAAATTAACTGCTAAAAAAGTTTAAATTAAAAAAACCAACTCGCCACAAAAATGGCAGTGATCACACAAATTACATCTACTAATAACATAGTTCCGAGAGCATAGCGCGTATTTTTAATATTTACAGAACCAAAGTACACTGCAATAACATAAAAAGTACTTTCGGCACTACATTGAAATATACTACTTAATCGACCCGTTAAAGAATCTGCACCAAAAGTATTCATAGAATCAATTAAAAATCCACGTGATCCAGCAGAACTAAACGGACGTAACATGGCTACAGGAAGTGCGTCAGTGATTTCTTTACTAACTCCCATGTTAGAGAAAATAAAAGCAATCCAGTTACTGATTATTTCAAATAAACCACTATTTCTGAATAAAGAAATAGCAACCAACATAGCTAAAACATAAGGGAAAATTACAACTCCCGTTTTGATTCCGTTATTAGCTCCAACCACAAAGGATTCGAAAACCGTAGTTTTTGCTTCGGTGAATTTTTTCTCTTTGATAAAAGAAAATATCAAGGTAAAAGCGATGATTGCAATCAATATTAAAGCAGAAAGGTTGCTTGTAAAATAGTTTTTTCCAATTAAATCCAATGAATTTACATACATCAATAAACCCACAATAGCTGCAATTAGAACCATTAGCGACACAACTAAAGAAGCGCTTTTAAAATTGATTTTTTGCTTAACTCCTACGATTAAAAACGCTGCGATAGTCCCTATAAAAGATGTAATAATACAAGGCAACATCACATCGGCAGGATTGCTCGCGTTAGCTGCCGCACGATATCCAATTATAGAGGTGGCAATCAAGGTTAGTCCAGAAGCATGCAAACACATGAACATGATTTGGGCATCACTAGCTTTGTCTTTTTCTGGATTGAGTTCTTGCAAACTTTCCATAGCTTTTAAACCAAACGGAGTGGCTGCCGAATCCAATCCAAGGAAATTAGCGGCAAAGTTTAAAGTCATGTACGAAATAGAAGGGTGATTTTCTGGAACAGAAGGAAAAACTTTTACAAATACGGGACTCAAAATTTGAGCTAATTTACCAGACGCTCCCGATATAATTAATAACTCCATCAAACCACAAAAGAAGGCTAAATAAGCAATAAGAGGCAAAATCAAATCAATCAAAGTGCTTTTACAAGTGGCTAATAAACCATCCGATTTTTGAACGCCACTATAGATTTTAACTGTTTTGTTTGCGTACACATAAGTAGTATCTGAGTTGATTACCATGGTTTGATCAGGTGCTTTCGTGATGCTGTCCTTGACAAAAGCAGGAACTTGTTCCAAATACTTTTCAGCAACCAAAATAGGGTCATCTTTCTTCCCATTTAATAAATGATCAATAGTATAATTGTCGCCCGAAAACAAACTAAAAACAACAAATACGATGGAAGAAATAAAAATAACCAACCAAAATCTACTTAGTACCATAATTTATATTTTTTGTAAATGTAATAAATCCAATGTAAAGACAATTTCAACATCAATGTCAAATTGTAGATGCAACAAAGAGTTCGTCGTTATTCTTTGTACCGTATCATTTTTTTTATCAACACTATTTGTCCCAAATGATAATATGCGTGTTCAATAATTCCTAATAAATTTCTGAAATAATTTCCATATTTTTCTTCGGAGAACACTTCAAATAGTTTAGATTCCTTCATTTTTTCGATTTCTTGTGCAAATCGTTCAGCTTCTTCCAAAGCGCTATGTACAAAAATCTCCCATTCTTCCTGAGAGCTAATGATTGGGCAATCAAAACTATACTCATCACTTGCATTTAAGGATTCGCCTTCTAAAACCTTTAACACTCTATTGATATAATAATTAGAATGGAAAAGTAAGGTGGTAATAGTATTAAATTCTTGGCACTTCGTAGTGGCTTCATACCACATAATATCGGCTAAAGTATCTTTAAAGTTTACACAGGTCCAATTTTCTCCAAAATAAAGTTCTCTCAAATGTTTGGCGAGATGTTGGGTTGTATTCATAACGTTACTATTTTAAACATGAATAATCTCGTCTTCAATCAATAAATCCTCCCGTCTCAAACGAAGAAAAATCTGCGCCACAGCAATCGTGTCTTTTTCGCAATAGGTTACAATGCGGTCGATATCTTTTTCTACATAATAAACATGCCCCACCTGACTGCCATCGATATCGCCTTTTGAGGAGGGAATTCCTAATACTTTACACATCAATTTCAACGAAGTGAAATGCTTGTAATCGCCAAATTTCCACAATTCCAACGTATCCAGATGCGGAATTTCCCAAGGTTTTTTGCCAAATAAATTCAGCTTATTCGGAATAGAAATTTGGTTAATAATCATACGGCGTGCTAGAAACGGAATGTCAAATTCCTTAGCGTTGTGTCCACACAAAATATGTTGGGCTTGATTGAAATGATTGTTCAATAGATTATTAAAATCGCGTAAAATTTTCTTTTCGTCGCCAAAAAAAGACGTCACTCTAAAATTACGCACATCGCCTTTAACGACAAAATAGCCCACCGAAACACAGACGATTTTACCAAACTCAGCCCAAATGCCTGCGCGTTCATAAAACTCCTCGGGGCTACAATCGTCCTTGCGTTGGTACTGGGTTTTGTTTTCCCAAAGCGCTTTCATTTCGTCGTCAAGCGAATGGAAATGTTCTGCTTCAGGAACGGTCTCAATGTCTAAAAAGAGAATGTGATTGAGGTTGATTTTTTCGATCATGGGATAGAGGGTTGAAATTATTAGACTGGTTAGATGATTAGTTTTTTGGATTAACAGTAGTATAAAAATCTAAAAGTAATAAACTGTAATTATTTTTTAGAATAAAACATATCTAAATTTCTAACAATCTAAAAATCTAAGAAGTCTCATTCAAAAAGACTTTGTTGCGTACTTGGGTTTTCGTGTTCGAGTAACCACTTTTTGCGCCACAACCCTCCGGCATAACCCGTAAGCGAACCATCCGTGCCAATTACGCGATGGCAAGGCACTACAATCCATAACGGATTTTTACCATTGGCCGATGCTACAGCACGAATCGCTTTTACATCGCCAAGTTGTTTGGCTAATTCCAAATAACTCATTGTTTTACCAAAAGGAATTTCGCATAATCCTTTCCACACTTTTTGCTGAAATTCAGTTCCAGCAGGATTCAATTGAAAATCAAAATGCGTTCGTTGCCCATCAAAATAGTCTAGGAGTTGCGTCACCGCTTCTTGTAAAACAGACGGAATTACCTTAGAAACAACTCCTTCGTCAACAATCGAAATTATTGCAATGCCGTTTTCGTCGCCTTTGATGGTGGCCATTCCTAAAGGTGTTTTGATATTCACTGTTTCCATTGGATAAAGATAATCGATTTTGGTTCAAAATAAAAAACCACCCGAGTAGTCGAATGGTTTATAAATTAGCCCTGATAGCAGCAGCATCCTTTGCTGCCGGGGTTCGGCAGAAAAGATAGAGCGGATAGCAGGATAAGCTACTTATTTCTTCAATAATATCGCTGCTTCTTTCGCAAAATAAGTCGAAATCAAACTGGCACCGGCACGTTTGATGCACATCAATTGTTCCATCATAATTTTGTCGTGATCGAGCCAACCTCTTTCGGCTGCAGCCTTAATCATCGCATATTCGCCAGACACATGAAACACGGTTACAGGAACATTCACGGCATTTTTTACTTCGCGAACGATGTCCAAATAAGCAATTCCGGGTTTTACCATTACCATATCAGCACCTTCTTCAACGTCCCAAAGGGCTTCTTTAACGGCTTCAATACGATTGGCATAATCCATTTGATAGGTTTTTTTGTCTTTTGGCACTACTACATCCGATTCTCTTGGCGCACTGTCTAAGGCATCGCGGAACGGACCATAAAACGCCGAAGCATACTTGGCCGAATAACTCATAATACCCACATTTTCAAATCCTGCCGCATCTAAACCTTGACGCAAACGTAATACGCGTCCGTCCATCATGTCGCTTGGTGCAACAAAATCGGCTCCCGCTTGTGCATGCGAAACCGCCATTTTTACCAAGGCATCGTTGGTGGCATCATTGGCTACATCACCATTTTCAATGATTCCGTCGTGACCATAAATAGAATACGGGTCCAAGGCTACATCAGGCATCACAATCATTTCTGGACAAGCCTTTTTAATAGCACGGATGGCTTGTTGCATTAATCCGTTGGGATTCCACGCTTCTTTGCCTGTATTGTCTTTTAAATCTTCGCTTACTTTTACGTAGATATTCACTGCACGAATCCCTAAATCGAATAATTCTTGAACTTCTTTAAGCGTTAAATCTATCGAACGACGAAAAATTCCTGGCATCGATGGAATTTCAACTTGCACATTTTCTCCTTCTGCAATAAACATTGGAAACATAAAATCGCTCGGACTTAACGTCGTTTCACGAACTAATGAACGAATGCTTTCGTTCACTCGTAATC
>CAZOHO010000055.1:10195-12276 GCA_964579755.1 uncultured Flavobacterium sp. | reverse complement strand
AATTACTTTTTAGCTATATCCTCTAAAACAGCTTTATCAGAATAGTTGGTTATAGTAAGTATGATTTCTTGATTTTTTACTGTTCTCCCTTCAATAACGTATTTTTTTCCTTTTCCTACAGCAATATTACTTTGGTCAAAATCGACATCGCCATATTGTAATGTGTTTCTAATATCAGTAGTATCTATCCAAGGTTGTACTAAAATTTGAGTTGCCTTTGGCGAATAGTTAAAAGGTTTGTTTCTCAAATCATTTAGAACGCGGGCATTTGGAAAATAATTGCAACGGGTGTCTTTTCCACTAAACACCATTGAAACAAAGAATAGCCCCATAATAAGCCCTACAAAATAATACGCAAAACGTTGAAAGAATTTCATACACTAAATTTTTGGCAAAGGTAAAGGAAACTTAATTTAAAAAACAATTAAATTAATATCGTTGTCAGATAATCCAAACCAGTCACCAATAGCTTTATTGGTAAGGATTCCGTGGTACATATAAACTCCATTTTTTAGTCCTTTGTTACAGCGAATGGCGCTTTCAATGCCACCATCTTCTGCAATTTGCATCAAATAAGGTGTAATAATATTACTGATGGATAGCGAAGCGGTTTTTGAATAGCGAGAAGGAATGTTGGGAACACAATAATGCACCACATTGTTTTTGATAAAAGTAGGTTTCTCGTGTGTGGTAACTTCCGAGGTTTCAAAACAGCCTCCTGTATCAATACTAACATCAACAATTACAGCACCTTTTTTCATGTGTTCCACCATCGTTTCGGTTACTACAACAGGACAACGTTCTATTCCTCGCATGGCGCCAATAGCTACATCGCAACGTCTCAGCGCTTTTAGCAATGATTTAGGTTGAATGGTTGATGTGAAAATACGTTGGTTTAAATTGTTTTGTAAGCGGCGTAATTTGGTAATTGAATTGTCAAAAACTTTGACATTGGCACCTAAGCCAATAGCTGTTTTAGCAGCAAATTCACCTACTGTTCCAGCACCCAAAATAACCACATCAGTAGGAGGGACACCAGTTATATTGCCAAACAGTAAGCCTTTTCCAAATTGATTGGTAATCATCAATTCAGCTGCAATTAATACCGATGCTGTTCCTGCAATTTCGCTTAATGATTTGACGGCAGGGTAGGTTCCATCTTCATCTTTGATGTATTCAAAAGCTAAGGCGGTTATTTTTTTCTTTGACAAAGCTTCAAAATACTCTTTTTTTCTTGTTTTAATCTGAATAGCCGAAATGACAATGGTATTTTGATTCATCATTTCAATCTCTGATAAACTCGCTGGTTCCACTTTTAGAATCATCGGGCAACCAAATACTCTTTTTGGATCTTGAGTTACTTCGGCTCCAGCATCGGAATATTCTTTGTCAGAATAACTCGAACTTTCACCCGCACCCGATTCAATCATAACTCGATGCCCATGACAAGTCAATGAATTCACAGCATCAGGAGTCAAACAAATTCGACGTTCTTGATGACTGGTTTCTTTTGGGATACCAATAAAAAGTTCGCTTTTTTGTTTGGCTATTTCTAATTTTTCCTCTTGAGGTAATAGCTGTTCTTTAGTGAATGGCGATAATGACATGTGTATTCAAATTAAGAGGTACAATTTACGTATTTTTTTTTACCCTTTTTAATTATTGCGAATTAGTCAGTGTAAGATGGCGTTTTCCGTCGTCGACTAACTCAATTGTAATAATAGCATGTTCTTCTGGAATGAGATTGGGAATCTTTTCTGCCCATTCAATAAAACACCAATTTCCCGAATAAAAATAATCATCGGCTCCCATATCCAAAGCTTCCATTTCATTCTTTAATCGATAAAAATCAAAATGATAAACTATTTGATTAGCAATTGTTTCGTATTCATTAACTAAAGAAAAGGTTGGACTACTTGTTGCTTCGGTAACGCCAAGTGTTTTACATAATTGTTTAATTAAAGTCGTTTTTCCTACACCCATTTCTCCGTGAAAAAGAATTACTTTGGCCGGCTGTTGAACAATGATTTGTTGAGCAACCGATTCAAGTTCGTCTATGGTAAATACTATTTCCATTTATC
>CAZOHO010000055.1:0-10095 GCA_964579755.1 uncultured Flavobacterium sp. | reverse complement strand
CCTAAAAGCGGCGAGTTTTTAAACCAACTTAAGGTTAGAGAACGGTATGCTTTATCGTCAGGAGCTAATTCTTTAATTACTTCCATTTCAGTTTTAGCATGGGATAACATATCGACAAAATTATAAACTACCGTAACCAAATCGTTGTTTTTTAACGATTTGAAATTCTCTACTAATTTACGTCCGCTAGCTAGATTAGTAATTTTGAAATAATCTTGTTTGATATTCAACCCAAGACGTTTTAACTGTGCAGTTAAAAATTCGGCTTCAAACATATTTTTTCCGCCTTCATCGGTATCATTTTTCCAATATTCAGGAAATTGCTTTTCCATTTCTACGGGTAATAAACCAGAGAAAATAGCATTCCGAGCATATTGTGTAGCAGTAGGCAAAATAGCATAGTAAGGCACTTCTTTTTCTAATTTATAATGGTTGCTTACTACGTTTTCCAAGATTTCCCATTGATCATAACGCAAATTATCAATTACAATAAAAAGTACGGGTTTGTCTTTTTTTATAATTTCAGGAACAACTAATTCTTTAAATAAAGTATGGGATAAAACAGGACGATTGGCTTTGGGTTCAAACCAATTTTCGTAATTGCGTTCTATGAATTTTCCAAATTGAGAATTGGCTTCTGTTTTTTGGGATTCCAAAATAGAACTCATCCCAGCATCGTTGATATTCTCGAGTTGTAATTCCCAAAAAATCAATTTTTTATACAATTCAATCCAATCTTCAAAAGAATTGACGGATGCCATTTCTAAGGTGATTTTTCTAAATTCCTTCTGGTAATCTAAGGTTGTTTTTTGAGAAATTAAACGCGAATGGTCTAGATTCTTTTTTAAGCTTAGTAAAATCTGATTTGGATTTACAGGTTTAATGAGATAATCGGCAATTTTGGAACCAATCGCTTCTTCCATGATGTATTCTTCCTCGCTTTTGGTAATCATAATTATCGGTATAGACGATTTTTTTTCTTTCATTTCTGAAAGCGTTTCTAAACCACTCATACCTGGCATATTTTCGTCAAGAAAGACTATATCAAAGTTATTGTTTTCAAAAATACCAATGGCGTCTAAGCCATTATTACAAGTAGTTACATTGTAATTTTTCTTTTCTAAAAATAAAATATGAGGCTTTAAAAGGTCTATTTCATCGTCTACCCAAAGGATCTTTATTGTATCTTCCATAGTGCATTATCTATTACCGAAGGGCAATTTACAGTTTTTAAAACGTTGCTTTGCTAAAATAAATATAATTTTTTGAAATTACTGAAGCTAAAATAGTGACAAACAGAATTTTCCACTACTTAAAAAAATAATTCGCTTTAACTTGCTTGTCAAAACGAATTTACTACTTTTATACTTTATCAAATTAACTAAAAACTATGAAAACTAAAACAATTAAAAACGCTTTATTAGTGACTGTATTTTCAGTTACAGCGTCTTTTGCACAACATGCTTTTGTAAACACACCCCCTGAGGTTTCGCCAATGCCAATGAAACCAGAAATGACTGAGATTTGGAATCCAGAAGTTAAAGTAATTACTCCAGCTAAAAAAATAGGTGATGCGCCTTCGGATGCGATTGTCTTATTTGACGGTAAAAACTTAAACCAATGGGTGAATAAAAAAGACAATAGCAAGCCAGCAGGATGGAAAATTGTCAATAATGATTATTTTGAAGTTGTTCCAGATTCAGGGGATATTCAAACTATAATGAAATTTGGAGATTGCCAATTGCACATCGAATGGAGTGCTCCAGATGAAGTAGTTGATGGTGGTCAAATGAGAGGAAATAGCGGTGTGTTTTTGCAAAACCGTTATGAATTACAAGTGTTAGATTCATACAACAACAGAACCTACAACAATGGACAAGCGGGAAGTATTTATAAAGATCATCCACCATTAGTAAATGCTATGAAATCTCCATTAGAGTGGAATGTATATGATGTAATTTATACAGCACCTCGTTTCAAAGCGAATGGATTGATTGATGCTCCAGCAAGAATTACCGTTTTTCATAATGGTGTTGTAGTTCAAAACAACACTACTATCAATGGTTTGACATTGTATATGGGATTGCATAATTATCCTGAATCTCATGGAGAAGACGTTATCTCACTTCAAGACCACGGTTGCAAAACACAATTCAGAAACATTTGGTTGAGAAGATTATAAAAAACTAAAAGGAGAGCAATGCTCTCCTTTTTTATTAAAATTGATTTTATAATTCATAATCCGTTTTAGAGTCAATACTGAGTTCATCGACATTTTTTTGAGTGCCAATTTCTTTTCCTTTTTTGATAGCTAAAATTAATTCTTGTTCTTTAGTGAGTTGTAAATTTTCATTAGAAGCACTCATCAACGATTTAATTTTTTCTATCAAAGCATGATCTTGAATTTGAGTAATCCAATTAATCAAATGTAGCTTGTCGTTCTGTAATTTTTGATTGTCCATCTCTTTTCTAATTTAGTTCTAAATTCATACCCTCTCTCTAACAAATTTAAGCAAAAAATCGATTCAAAATATAAATCAATTTTCCTTATATTTGTTGCCCTAAAGCACTATAATGTGAGCCAAATCAATAAACTTAAAATATTCAATGATCCTATCTATGGATTCATTACTATTCCTAACGCTTTAATCTACGATTTAATTCAGCATCCTTATTTTCAACGTTTGCGACGCATTTCTCAAATGGGGTTGTCGTATTTAGTCTATCCAGGTGCCAATCACACTCGTTTTCATCATGCTTTAGGTTGTATGCATTTGATGCAAAAAGCCGTTGATGTTTTGAGATTTAAAGGCGTTTCTGTTTCTGAAGAAGAAGAAAATGCTTTGTATATAGCCATATTACTTCATGATATTGGTCATGGACCATTTTCTCATGCTATGGAAAAAAGTATTGTAGAAGATGTGCATCACGAAGCTATCTCATTACTTTTTATGAATCAACTGAACGAAGAATTCAACGGACAATTGAGTTTGGCTATTCAAGTTTTTAAAGGAGAATACCATCGTAAATTCATGTTGCAATTGATTTCAAGTCAGTTGGATATGGATCGTATGGATTATTTAAAACGCGATAGTTTTTATTCGGGAGTAGCAGAAGGAAACGTCAATTCAGAACGTTTGATTCAAATGATGAACGTGGTGGATGATGTTTTGGTTATCGAAGAAAAAGGAATTTATTCCGTTGAGAAATTCTTGATGTCACGACGGTTAATGTATTGGCAGGCGTATTTACACAAAACTAGTTTGGTTGCGGAATTAATTTTAACCAAAGTGTTGAAACGCGCTAAAGAACTAACATTGAAAGGTGTTGAATTACCTTGTAGTGAACCGTTGTTGTTTTTTATGCAAAACCGAATTGCTCTAGAAAATTTTGATGCCAATACACTCGATCTTTTTTCTCAATTAGATGACTTTGACATCATTAGTGCTTTAAAATCTTGGCAGCGGCAGGATGATTTTATTTTATCCTCATTGAGTAAAATGATTATCAATCGTGATCTACCAAAGATTAAAGTAGTGACAGACAAACTGCTTTTGGATGAAATAATGCCTTTACAAGAACGTTTTGCAGCCGAAAACAACATATCTGTTTCAGATACGAATTATTTTATTTTTAAAGGAAAAATTAAAAATCAAGCGTATAGTAAAGAAGCTGAACCAATTCGAATTCTGAAAAAAGACAGAACTATTGAAGATGTAGTAGAAGCATCAGACCAATTGAATTTGAAATCATTATCAAAATTGGTAACTAAATATTACATATGTTTTCCAAAACAACTGGTGTAAAAACGCTGTAATAAAATCTATTTTTTATATTTTTGTCGGAATGAAACAAACAAAGTTATCTTTATTATATACTCAAAGCACTTTATTAAGTGGGTTTCATTATATGCCTATTAAAATAACAATCCTTTAAAATGAAGTTTACAGCAGATCAAATAGCGGAAATTTTAGAAGGAGAAGTAGTAGGTAATCCTAATGTCGAAGTTTCTACGTTATCCAAAATAGAGGAGGGGCAAGAAGGATCATTAACTTTTTTATCCAATCCAAAATACCAAAGCTTCATCTATACTACAAAAGCGTCTGTTACTATTGTAAATAATACCTTTGTACCAGAAGCTGATTTAAAAACGACTTTAATTAAGGTAGAAGATGCTTATGGTGCTTTCACTAAATTATTAGAGTTTTACAATCAAGTTAAATTGAATAAAACCGGAATTGAACCACTTTCATTTATTGACGAAAGTGCTCAGTATGGAGCTGATTTGTATTTAGGAAGTTTTAGCTATATTGGAAAAAACGTAATTTTAGGGAATAATGTCAAAATATATCCCAATTCATTTGTTGGTGATAATGCTGTGATTGGTGACAATGTGACCATTTTTGCAGGAGGAAAAATTTATTCAGAAACAGTAATTGGAAATAATTGTACCATTCATTCTGGAGCAATCATTGGATCTGATGGTTTTGGGTTTGCTCCTAATGCTGATGGAACCTACAAAAAAATTCCTCAAATAGGGAATGTAGTTATTGAAGATGATGTTGAAATAGGCGCCTGTACCACGATTGACAGAGCCACTATGGGTTCAACAATTATTCGAAAAGGGGTTAAATTAGATAACCAAATTCAAATTGCTCACAATGTTGAAATTGGAGAAAATACGGTAATTGCAGCTCAGACTGGAATTGCAGGATCTACCAAAATAGGTAAAAATGGAATGATAGGAGGGCAAGTAGGTTTCGCAGGACATATTACGGTGGGAGATAATGTTGGTATCAAAGCCAAATCGGGGATTACTAAAAATGTAAAAGAGGGGCAAATCATGCAAGGAAGTCTTGCTTTTGGCTATTCTGATTTTTCGAAATCCTATGTTCATTTTAAAAATTTACCTAAAATTGTCGCTGAACTAGAAGAGTTAAAAAAAGAAATACTAAACCAAAAAAACAAACAAAATGGTTAAACAGAAAACCATCAAAACAGAAATTTCGCTAACAGGAGTTGGACTACACACAGGTAAAGAAGTTACTATGACTTTTAAACCTGCACCAGTAAATAATGGCTTTACTTTTGTTAGAGTAGATCTGGAAGGACAACCAGTAATTGAGGCTGATGCTAATTATGTAGTCAATACACAACGTGGCACCAATTTAGAAAAATTAGGAGTTCAAATCCAAACTCCAGAACACGTTTTAGCTGCCTTGACAGGTTGTGATTTAGATAACGTTATTATTGAATTAAACGCGTCTGAATTACCAATTATGGATGGTTCTTCTAAATATTTTGTTGAAGCTATCGAAAAAGCAGGAGTTGAGGAACAACAGGCTAAACGTAATGTTTATGTAGTAAAAGAAGTTATTTCTTTCACAGATGAAGCTACAGGGAGTGAAATTTTAGTAATGCCTAGTGATAATTATTGCATTACTACCATGGTAGATTTTGGAACTAAAATTTTAGGAACTCAAAATGCTACAATGAAATGTCTTTCTGAATTCAAAGAGGAATTTTCAGATTCAAGAACTTTTAGCTTTTTGCACGAATTAGAATCGTTGTTAAATAACGGACTAATCAAAGGTGGTGATTTGAATAATGCCATTGTATATGTCGATAAAGAAATTTCGGCAGACACAATGGAAAATCTTAAAAAAGCATTTGGAAAAGAGGAATTAGCGGTTAAACCGAATGGGATTTTGGACAACCTTACTTTACACTACCCAAACGAGGCAGCAAGACATAAATTACTCGATGTAGTGGGTGATTTATCTTTAATTGGAACTAGAATTCAAGGAAAAGTAATCGCTAACAAACCAGGGCATTTTGTAAATACTCAATTTGCTAAAAAATTAGCTAAGATTATAAAAATTGAACAACGTAATTTTGTTCCAACATATGACTTACATCAAGAACCATTGATGGACATTCATAAAATTATGGAAACATTACCACACAGACCCCCATTTTTGTTGATTGATAGAATTATCGAAATGTCGGAAAATCATGTGGTAGGAATGAAAAACGTAACTATGAACGAGAATTTCTTCGTAGGACATTTTCCAGAAGCGCCAGTTATGCCAGGTGTTTTGATTGTAGAAGCGATGGCTCAAACAGGTGGAGTTTTAGTATTGAGTACTGTTCCAGATCCAGAAAATTATTTGACATATTTCATGAAAATGGACAATGTCAAATTCAAACATAAAGTATTACCTGGTGATACCTTGATTTTTAAATGTGACTTGATTACTCCAATACGAAGAGGGATTTGTCATATGCAGGCCAATGCTTACGCTAATGGTAAACTAGTAGCAGAAGCAGAATTAATGGCGCAAATTGCAAGAAAACAATAAGATTTAGAAAATTCGCAGTAGTTTTACTGCGAATTTTCTAGTTAATAGAAATTATAAAATAAAACAGATGAATCAACCGTTAGCATACGTTCATCCTGGCGCAAAAATTGCCAAAAATGTGGTTATTGAACCCTTTACAACTATTCATAACAATGTAGTGATTGGTGATGGTACTTGGATTGGTTCCAATGTAACCATTATGGAAGGTGCCAGAATTGGAAAAAATTGTAATATTTTCCCTGGAGCAGTTATCTCAGCTGTGCCTCAAGATTTGAAATTTGGAGGCGAAGATTCCTTAGCGATTATAGGAGATAATTGTACCATTAGAGAATGTGTTACCATCAATAGAGGTACTGTTGCGTCTGGGCAAACAGTCATTGGTGATAATTGTTTAGTAATGGCTTATGCACATATTGCTCACGATTGTGTTGTTGGAAACAATGCCATCATTGTAAATGGCGTTGCTTTGGCAGGGCATGTTATTGTAGGTAATTATGCTGTCATTGGTGGATTGGCAGCCGTTCATCAATTCATTCATATTGGTGATCATGCAATGATTTCTGGAGGTTCATTGGTAAGAAAAGATGTTCCACCTTTTACAAAAGCAGCAAAAGAGCCTTTGTCTTATGTGGGTATCAATTCTATCGGATTAAGACGAAGAGGATTTACAACAGAAAAAATTAGAGAAATCCAGGATATTTATCGTATTCTATATCAAAAAAATTACAACACTACTCAAGCTATTGGCATTATCGAAGCCGAAATGGAGGCAACTCCAGAACGTGATGAGATCTTAGATTTTATTCGAAATTCTTCTAGAGGGGTAATGAAAGGCTATAGTGGCAATTATTAATAAAATAAGATAAAACAACAAATACAATTTAAAATGGCAAGTACATCGGATATTAGAAACGGTTTATGTATCAAATACAATAATGATATTTATAAAATCATTGAATTTCTTCACGTAAAACCAGGTAAAGGTCCTGCTTTTGTAAGAACAAAATTAAAGTCATTAACAAACGGAAAAGTATTAGACAATACCTTCTCGGCTGGGCATAAAATCGATGAAGTTCGTGTAGAAACACATACATTTCAATATCTATATGCTGAAGGAGACGATTTTCATTTCATGAATAATGAGTCTTTTGAACAAATTACCTTAAATAAAAATGTATTAGATAATCCAGATTTATTGAAAGAAGGAACTAATGTAATGATCCAGATTAATGCTGAAACTGAAGCGCCGCTTTCTGTAGATATGCCGGCTTCTATCATTTTAGAAGTGACTTATGCTGAGCCAGGTGTAAAAGGAAATACAGCAACTAATGCTACTAAATCAGCGACAGTTGAAACTGGAGCTTCAGTAAACGTTCCTTTATTTATTAACGAAGGAGACAAAATTAAAATCGATACGGCTACAGGTTCTTATATGGAACGTGTAAAAGAATAAATAAATTAATTGCAAAAGGTTGGTTGTCTCTGGACTATCAACCTTTATTTTTTTTAAATTAATACTACATGAAATTTTCTACCACTCAAACTCTAAAAGAAATTGCCGACTTAATTCACTGTAATTTTGTGGGTGATGCGAATTTTCCTGTTTTGGGTATGAATGAAATCCATGTAGTTGAGCCAGGAGATATTGTCTTTGTAGACCATCCAAAATATTATGACAAAGCATTGCAATCCAATGCCACTATTATTTTAATTAATAAAGAAGTGGATTGTCCAGAAGGCAAAGCTTTATTAATTTCGGATGATCCGTTCAGAGATTTTAATCTATTGACAAGACATTTTATGCCTTTTCAATCCTCAAATGTGTCTATTTCGCCTTCGGCAAAAATTGGTCACGGAACGATAATTCAACCCAATACTTTCATTGGAAATAATGTGGTTATTGGAAATAATTGTTTAATTCATTCCAATGTTGCTATTTATGATCATACCATAATTGGTGACCATGTGATTATTCATGCTGGGACAGTGATTGGGGGAGATGCTTTTTATTACAAAAAACGTCCAGAAGGTTTTGATCAATTGCTTTCGGGAGGAAGAGTGGTTATTGAGAATAATGTAGGTATTGGTGCGCTTTGTACTATTGACAAAGGAGTTACAGGAGATACTACTATTGGAGAAGGAAGTAAATTAGACAACCAAGTACATGTTGGTCATGATACCGTAATTGGAAAAAAATGTTTAATTGCTTCGCAAACAGGAATTGCAGGATGTGTCATTATTGAAGATGAAGTAACGCTTTGGGGACAAGTAGGAACCACTAGCGGAATAACAATCGGAGCGAAAGCTGTTGTAATGGGACAAACTGGTGTAACCAAATCTATTGAAGGTGGAAAATCGTATTTTGGCACACCAATAGAAGAATCCAGAGAAAAATTGAAACAATTAGCCAATATCAAAAAAATACCTGAACTATTAAATAAATTGAAATAATGTCTGCGAAAAAATTAGTGCAAAATTTTTACAAATCGGATGCTTTAATCGATGCCGAAGTCATGAAAGATTTCCTGCATCCTGAAATTATTTTAGATTGGAACAGCAGTAAAGGATTTGTTCAAATGAATTATAATTCTATTCTTGATTTAGCTGGAGAATTAAGCAAAGCGTATGTTCGTTCTAAAGTTAGAATTAGTCATATACTTTCAGAAAACGACTTAGTTTCAGTTCGTTATTCTCACTATGTGAAGACTATCGAAAATCCAAGAGAAGAAATGTTTTTAGCAAATTTTATAGTAATTTGGCAACTAAAAGACGATAAATTATACAGAGGGTATCAAATGAGCCAAATTTCTTAATTTATTTTCAATTAAAAAGTTCAAAAATAATTTCAAAACCTTACTTTTGCATAACAATTTTTAAAATCATATAAAAAATATATCATGAGTGTTTTAGTTAATAAAAATTCCAAAATAATTGTTCAAGGATTTACAGGGAGCGAAGGAACGTTTCACGCTTCTCAAATGATTGAATATGGTACAAATGTTGTGGGTGGGGTAACTCCAGGTAAAGGCGGAACTACACATTTAGATCGTCCTGTTTTTAATACAGTAAAAGATGCTGTTGAACAAGCAGGTGCTGATACTTCAATCATTTTTGTACCGCCAGCTTTTGCAGCTGATGCAATTATGGAAGCTGCAGATGCAGGAATCAAAGTAATTATTGCTATTACAGAAGGAATTCCTGTAGCAGATATGATTAAAGCCAATAGCTATGTAAAAGAAAGAAATGCACGATTAATTGGACCTAACTGTCCAGGTGTTATTACTGCAGATGAAGCTAAAGTAGGTATTATGCCAGGTTTTGTTTTCAAAAAAGGAACGGTAGGAATTGTATCTAAATCAGGTACTTTAACTTATGAAGCAGCTGATCAAGTAGCGAAACAAGGATTAGGAATTACAACTGCAATTGGAATAGGTGGAGATCCAATTATTGGAACAACAACAAAAGAAGCTGTTGAATTGTTGATGAACGATCCTGAAACAAATTGTATCGTTATGATTGGGGAAATTGGAGGTCAATTAGAAGCAGATGCTGCTAAATGGATCAAAGCTGATGGAAACCGCAAACCAGTAGTTGGATTTATAGCAGGAGTTACAGCTCCAGCAGGACGTACTATGGGTCACGCAGGTGCAATCGTTGGTGGTTCTGATGATACTGCTGAAGCTAAAAAACAAATTATGAGAGAAAACGGAATTCACGTGGTTGACTCTCCAGC
>CAZOHO010000054.1:7505-12625 GCA_964579755.1 uncultured Flavobacterium sp. | reverse complement strand
TCTATTTAATCCTATTATTTAGCTACTTTTACGTTAAATTTTGTTAAAAATCTTTAAAATAATCATGAAAAAAAATGTTTTCGGCCTCGTTTTAAATCCAAAATTAATTCTCTCTGTTGTATTTGTGTTTTGTTTTTCTTTTTCGTTCTCGCAAACGATTGCGAAAAATAACCCTAACGAGTTCTGGAAACAAGTACAATTTGGTGGTGGATTTGGGCTAAATTTTGGAACAGGTTATATCGAAATCACCTTAGCACCAAGTGCCATTTATCCCGTAAATGATTATGTGAGTTTAGGTGCTGGATTATTAGGAAGTTTTACCAATTCAAAAAATTACTACACCACTGCAGTTTATGGGATAAGCGCCATCAGTTTGTTCAATCCAATAGACAAAATACAACTTTCTTTAGAGGTCGAACAAGCAAGAGTCAATACTCAGTTCCAAATGATTCCGAATCCTGTAACCAAAAACTATTGGAACACAGGATTGTATGTTGGTGCTGGTTATCGCAACGGCAATGTTACTCTTGGAGCGCGTTACAATTTGTTGTTTGATAAAGATAAAAGTATTTATAGCGATGCATTGATGCCTTTTGTGCGGTTTTATTTTTAATTGTACACTTTCAAAATGTTTAACCACATAGAAACATAGATTTTAGAAAAATTAAAGAAAAAGAAGCGATAGAAATAATTGTATTTTTCATATAGCTATGCGAATAGTGAAACGTCTATCTCTCACTTTTAAAACAATCAAGTTCTATGTTTCTATGTGGTGAAAAAATAACGTTGTCTCTACTATTTATTTAAAATTAATTATCCCAAATAGCTTAATATTTATTTCTAAACCAAACTTTCATCCATTCTCGTTTCAATACCAAAAAAGCAACTTGTTTTGACAATTCCAAAATATCAGAGCCGTCTAATTTTTTAACCTGATCTTCAGGAACATCGACAATATAAAGTAAGTTCAAGTATTCGGCAAACTTATACTGAATCAAGCGATAAATTTTTTCATGCAAAGCCGATTTCAACTCTTCTGGCTGAATGTCTAATGACAAATCAATCGCTTCGTTAGCAAAATTGAAGTCTTTATTAATTTGCTCGATTAATTTCAGATACAAGTTTTCTTTTTCGGCTTCAGAAAGTAATACATCTGTATTGATGGGCGCTATATATTGAGAGCTACTAGACATTTCGATTCATTAGATTCTCTCCAAAAGCTTTTAATAATTCTTTTTTATCCGAGCTAATGTTCATTTTATCCAAAGTCGCAGATGCTTTTTTAGTATAGTCTTGAATAGCTAGTTGCGTGGCTTTAGAAGCGCCTGTTGTATTAAAAATAATTTTAACCTCTTCTATTTTAGACGAATTATCTTCTAGTGAAACTGAAAATAATTGTGATAATTTGCTTTTTTCTTCACTTGACGCAAATTCAATGGCTTTAAGGTACAAATAGGTTTTTTTATTCTCAATAATATCGCCTCCCACTTGCTTGCCAAAAGTGGCTGGATCGCCAAAAGCGTCCAAATAATCATCTTGTAATTGGAACGCTAAACCTAAATTCAAGCCAAAATCATAAATCAAATCGCCATTTTCAGCAGAGGTTTGAGCAACAATAGCACCCATTTTCATAGCTGCTGCAACCAAAACGGCCGTTTTGTATTCAATCATTTTCAAATATTCTGGAATAGTTACATCGGAGCGCGTTTCAAAATCAACATCCCATTGCTGACCTTCACAAACTTCTAATGCTGTTTTGCTAAACAACTTCGCCAAATCTCTAAAAATAACTGGTTCGTAGTGCTCAAAATATTGGTAAGCCAAAATCAACATGGCATCTCCCGAAAGGATTCCTGTATTGATATCCCACTTCTCATGTACTGTAGCATTTCCTCTTCGCAAAGGGGCATCGTCCATAATATCATCGTGAACTAACGAGAAGTTATGAAAAACTTCTACTGCTAAGGCTGCCGGAAGTGCATTTGTATATTCGGAATCAAAAATTTCGGCACTCATCAAAGTCAATACCGGACGCATTCTTTTCCCGCCTAACTCTAATATATAATGTATAGGCTCATACAAATTCTTAGGCTCTCTAACGCAATATTGCGCCTTGAGATACTCCAAAACAAATTCTTGATACTGTTGAATAGAATGCATAACTATTTTAATTCTTGTTTACAATGCCCAAATATACAACTCCATACCGAATAATTCGTTTCAAAAAACCCACTGATTTAAAGATTTTTAATCCAAAATAAAAAAATATTAAAAACATTGGAAACTTTTTTGGTATTTAAAGTTTCCGTTCTATATTTGCATCACAATTTTTTATAAATGAAAGATAGAATCATATCCAAAGCAAGCAACCTGTTTTTGAAGATAGGTTTTAAGAGTGTCACCATGGATGACATTGCTAACGAAATGTGTATTTCTAAAAAAACGATTTACAAATATTTCTGCAACAAAGAAATCCTGATTGAAGAGACTACTGAAACTGGACTAAAAGAAATAAACGAGACGATTGCAAAAATTGTGGCAAAAAATTACAATGCAATTGAAGAGAATTTCGAAATCATCAAGATGTTTAAAGAAATGTTTAATTCTATTGAGACTTCACCATCGTATCAATTAAAGAAACATTATCCCGAAATTTATCAGAAATTAATCTCGAAATCCACCAACGAATGCAACACATTATTTCGACAAAATATTGAAAAAGGAATACAAGAAGGATTGTATCGTCAAGGATTAAATGTGACTAATTATGTTACCTTCTACTACGCACTAATCTCAAATATAAATGAAAATATCAGCTCTGAAAAGGAAGCAAAAAAATTAGAATTAGAAGCTTTGGAATACCACATTAGAGCAATGGCTACACCCAAAGGAATTATAGAACTTGAAATACATTTACAAAACACCTCACCTTTATTATAAATGAAAAAAACACATGTAATCGCCCTACTCGCTTTCACGATTGGCTTAAATGCACAGCAAAAAAGCAACAAGCAATCGTATTCGTACTCCTTAAACGAGGCTATCGAATATGCATTAACACACAATTACAGCGCCATCAATGCTGCAAGAGATATTGATGCCGCTAAAAAGAAAAAATGGGAAACCACAACAATTGGTTTACCACAAATCAATGCGGCGGTTGGATACCAAAACAATATTGAACTACAAAAATCATTGATTCCCGCTGAATTTTTTGGCGGACAACCTGGAGAATTCGCTGAAGTTGCTTTTGGAACGAAACAAAATATGTCAGCTAGTACAACAGTAAGTCAACTTATCTTCAACGGTTCGTATTTAGTAGGATTACAGTCGGCTAGAGTGTATTTGCAAATATCTGAAAATGCCAAAATCAAAACCAATCAAGAAATCCGTGAAATGGTAATCAACGCCTACGGAAATGTATTATTGGCAGAAGAAAGTATTGCGATTTTAGAGAAAAACAAAGCCAACTTAGAAAAGACCCTAAACGAAACCAACCAAATTTTCAAAAACGGTTTAATCGAAGAGGAAAATGTAGAGCAGCTTCAAATTACATTGGCTACTATAAAAAGTGCGCAAGAAAATGTTAAACGTCAAAAAACTATTGCAACTAATATGCTGAAATTAGTTTTAGGTATTGCAATGGAAAATGATTTGACTTTGACCGACAAACTAAATACATTGGCACAAAATAACATCGACTTAGGATTGACACAAGCCCCTTTTCTTGTAGAAAATGCTATTGATTATAAAATTCAAGACAACTTGGTAGAAAGTAAAAAATTATTAGTGCTTTTAGAAAAAAGCAACGCACTACCAACTTTAGCAGCAGCTTATAATTTAGGCTACAATGCCTTTGGGAACCAATTCCGATTCTTTAATTCTAATCAACGTTGGTTGAATTATTCTAATGTTGGATTGAATTTAAACATCCCAATTTTTAGTAGCTTAGGTAGAACCGCTAAAACACAACAAGCTAAAATTGCTTTGGAACAAGCCAAAACACAAATGTTACAAGTAGAGCAAACACTTAAATTGCAATTTGAAAAAGCCAAAAGTGATTACGAATACAGCTTAGAACAATTGAATACTACCAAAAGTAGTTTGACACTAGCAGAACGTATTGAAAACAAACAACAAACCAAATTAAAAGAAGGATTGTCTTCCAGCTTTGATTTGAGCGAAGCACAACGTCAATTGTACACAGCACAACAAAATTATCTACAAGCCATGCTTGATGTAATCAATAAAAAAGCCACTTTAGAAAAAATTGTAACACAGAACTAACAGCAACATATTATGACATCTAATAGAAAACCCATGACAAAGAAAATACTCCCATTACTTATCGCAGCTACACTAATTGTTTCTTGCGGAGAAAAAAACAACAATCAAACAGTTGACCAATTGATTGCTGCAAAAAACAATAAAGAATTACAAGCAAGAAAAGCAGTAATTCAAGCTGATTTAGCCAAAATTGATGCAGCACTAGCCACTTTAAATGTAAAGAAAGAAGAAGCCTTAGTTTCGGTTATGACACTAAAAGACACTTTATTCAATCATTATTTAGACATTCAAGGAAATGTGAATACTAAAGAAAACATCTTAATTCAACCTGAAATACCTGGAACTTTGGTAGTGTTAAACGCCAAAGCAGGACAACACGTAAGCAAAGGGCAAATTCTAGCGCGCGTAGACGATGGTGGTTCAAGCCAACAAGTTGCTAGTTTAGAAACGCAATACCAATTGGCTAAAACTACTTTTGAAAGACAAAAAAATCTTTGGAATCAAAAAATTGGTTCTGAAATTCAGTACCTACAAGCACAAACGCAAATGCTAAGCTTACAACGTTCTGTAGCACAAGCCAAAGCAATGTTAGCCAAAACGGTAATTCGTGCGCCTTTCTCAGGAACTATCGACGAAGTTTTTGTAGAAAGAGGACAGGTAGTTTCAGCAGGTGCGCAAGGTTTGATGCGTATTGTGAATTTGAATAATATGTATGTTTCAACTTCGGTTCCTGAAAGTTATATTGGCAAACTAAAAGTAGGTACTCAAGTAGATGTTTTCTTAACATCGTTGAACAAAAACTACAAAGGAAAAGTGCGCCAAGTAGGTAATTT
>CAZOHO010000054.1:0-7405 GCA_964579755.1 uncultured Flavobacterium sp. | reverse complement strand
TATGTCACATCAAAATAAAGAATTCGGCATTTCAAGTTGGGCAGTAGACAATCGTGTCACCGTTTATATCTTGACGTTTATTATTGTTATAGCCGGTTTGACCGCTTACATTAATATGCCTCGTGAAGATTTTCCAGAAATCATCGAAAACAAAATTTATATCTCTTCTGTCTTTCCAGGAAACTCAGCCGAAGATGTAGAAAAATTGGTTATCAAGCCTTTAGAAAAACAAATCAAAAACATCAGCGGAGTAGAAAAAGTGACTTCAAGTTCGTTCCAAGATTACGGAATGATTATCGCTGAGTTTTCAGATGATGTTACGGTAGAACAAGCCAAACAAAAAATCAAAGACAAAGTAGATAATGCCAAAGCCGATACCGATTGGCCAAGTATGGACAACGGAAGCAAGGTAGAACCAAATGTTTTTGAATTGAACATTTCGGAAGAAGTGCCAATTTTGAACATCAATTTGCAAGGAAACTATACTACCCAACAATTGAAGAAATACGGGGAATTATTGCAAGACGATATTGAAGAAATTTCGGAAATCAAAAAAGTGGACATCCTTGGTGTCGATGACAAAGAAGTTGAGATTGCGGTGGACATCTTCAAAATGACGGCTGCCCAAGTGACTTTTGACGAAATCCAAAATGCCGTGAAATATGAAAACATGACGCTTTCGGGTGGAAATTTAATTTCGCAAGGTTCTCGAAACAACATCCGAATTGTGGGAGAGTTCAAAGAGCCTAAAGAATTAGAAAACATCATCGTGAAATCTTTTGGCGGTCCTGTGTACCTAAAAGATATTGCCACTATTCGTTTCAAAGAAAAAGAAAAAACAACCTACGCCCGTGAAAAAGGTGCCGAAGTAGTCATGTTAAATGTTAAAAAACGTTCCAATCAAAACATGATTTCGGCTATTGACCAAGTAAAAGAAGTGGTCAAAAAAGCACAAGAAACTTATTTGCCAAAAAACCTAAAAGTAGAATTAACAAGTGATCAATCATCACGAGTAGAGCATCAGGTTGACGAATTGTCCAACCACATCATCTTCGGAATTATTTTAGTAATGATTGTATTGATGTTTACTATGGGATTGCGCAACTCTCTATTCGTTGGTGCTGCCATTCCATTATCGATGATGATTGCTTTTGCCATCTTGTCTATGTTTGGATTAACCCTAAATACCATGGTGTTATTTGGATTGGTAATGGGATTAGGAATGCTAGTAGATGACGGTATTGTGGTAGTGGATAATGTGTATGCCAATATGCAAAAAGGAATGAGTCGAATTCAGGCTTCAAAAGTGGGAATTGGAGAAATTGCTTGGCCGGTAATTTCGTCGACAGCTACAACTTTAATGGCATTTTTACCATTTGCCCTTTGGCCAGGAACCATGGGTAAATTCATGAAATATTTCCCTATTACTTTGACAGTAACTTTAACAGGATCTTTATTCGTAGCCATGGTAATCAACGCGGCTATGACAGGAGGTTCTATGGCATTAGAAGATAAAAACATCAAGAAAAAAAGCTTGCGTTTCTACACTATATTATTCCTTGCATTAGGAATTCTATTAGCCATTCCTGGCTACCTAAACGACAGTAAATTATTAAGAGGTGTTGGTCATTTATTGCTAATTTCTGTCGGATTAATGTGGTTGTATTACTGGAAAGTGTTCCAATGGACACAAGATTTTCAACATAGTTTTTTCCCTAGAATGGAGGAAAAATACAAATTGTTCTTGGCTAAAATTTTGACGGGTAAAAATGCTTGGAAAGCCTTAGGAGGTATCATCGCACTACTATTCTTATCCTTTATCCTTTTGGGAATTTTTCCAAGAAAAGTATTGTTCTTCCCTGATAATATTCCGAACCAAGCCATTGCTTATATTGAATATCCACAAGGAACTTCTATTGAGAAAACAAACAAAGCCACTTTATTTGTAGAGAAACAAATCATTCAGATTTTAGAAAAATATGTGGATCCAAAAACCAACAAAAACTATATGGCGGAATCTATCATTTCGCAAGTGGGTGTGGGCGCTGGAAATCCAAATGTGGATGCGGGTTCAGCTTCTGAAACTCCTTTTAAAGGAAAAGTAACCGTAAGTTTCTCTGAATTTAAATTTAGAAAAGGCGTAAACACTTCGGATATTCTAGAAGAAATTAGAAGTAAAGTGACCGGAATTGCTGGTGCTACCGTTACCGTTGAAAAAGATGCCAACGGACCACCTGCGGGTTACCCAATTAGTATCCAATTAACAGGAGCCGATTACGATCAAATGTTGAAAGAAGCCGATAGAATGATTGCCTTTATCGATTCTAAAAACATTCCGGGTATAGAGAAATTAAGTATCGATATCAATAAAGAAAGTCCAGAATTAGAAGTAAAAGTAGATCGTGCCAATGCAGGAAGTATGGGAATTTCGACAGGACAATTAGGTTTCAATCTACGTCGTTCGGTTTACGGACAAGAAATTTCGACTTACAAAGAAGGCGATGACGATTACAATATTGTAATGCGTATGCAGGACGACCAACGTAAAAATGAAAATATTCTTTTCAACCAATCGTTAACGTTCCGTAATCAAAACAACGGTCAGATTATGCAAGTCCCAATTTCTGCGATTTCAAAGACAGAAAAAACGACGACTTACAATCAGATTAAGAGAAAAAACCACAAACGAATTATGACCATTTATTCGAATGTGTTAACTGGATATAATGGAGACGAAATCACGAAACAAATCAAGGAGGAACTAAAAAGTTATGACCTTCCTAAAAGTGTGAGTTATTCATTCTCTGGAGTACAAGAAGAACAAGGTAAAAACCAAAGTTTCTTGATGTATGCGTTATTTTTAGCTTTGGCTGGAATTACCATCATCATTGTATTGCAATTTAACTCGGTTTCTAAAACCATGGTGATTATGTTTACCGTATTGTTGAGTTTTAGCGGTGTATTCTATGGTTATGTGATTGCCAATATGGACTTTGTTATCCTGATGACCATGATGGGAATCATCTCGCTTGCGGGAGTTGTGGTGAAAAACGGAATTGTATTAATGGACTTCTTTGTCTTATTATTGGACAAAAAAGTAGCCGATAAAAAACTAGAAAGCCACGACGATTTATCATTAGAAGAAATAAAAGAAGTAATTATCGAATCGGGTAAATCAAGATTACGTCCCGTATTATTGACTGCCTTAACAGCCATCTTAGGTTTGATTCCTTTGGCTATCGGATTGAACTTTGACTTCTTTACTTTGGTAACTGATTTCAATCCGCATTTCTTCATGGGAGGAGATAATGTAATGTTCTGGGGGCCTTTGGCTTGGACCATTATTTTCGGATTGACCTATGCCACCGTATTAACTTTGGTAATGGTACCGGTAATGTTCTATTTAGTAAAACGAACTAAATACTGGTTACGTGACCGAAGAAACAAAAGAAATCAAGATGCAATAGCGGAATAAAATTGGTTTTAAATAGAGTGAATTAAGAGCCTGCAAAGTAAAATTTGCAGGTTTTTTTATTCTTATAATTTTATCCTGCATTTATTCATAATTAGTCCTAAATTTGCACACAAATATTTTTAATCATGTACAGAAGTCATCACTGTGGCGAATTGAACGCCTCACATATCAATACAGAAGTTACACTAGCGGGTTGGGTTCAAAAATCACGCGATAAAGGATTTATGAACTGGGTTGATTTGCGTGACCGTTACGGCATTACGCAATTGATTTTTGACGAAAGTCGTACCGAAAAATCGGTTTTTGAATTGGCCAAAACCCTTGGACGCGAATATGTAATTCAAGTAAAAGGAACTGTTATTGAGCGTGAGTCTAAAAACACAGCTATTCCTACTGGAGAAATTGAGATTTTGGTTACAGAAATGACCATCTTAAATGCTGCCTTGACTCCTCCTTTCACGATTGAAGATGAAACCGATGGTGGTGAAGACATCCGAATGAAATACCGTTACCTAGACATTCGTAGAAATCCAGTAAAAAACAGTTTGCTTTTCCGTCACAAAGTGGCGATGGAAGTACGTAAATACCTTTCGGACTTGGATTTTTGCGAAGTAGAAACGCCGTATTTAATCAAATCAACTCCAGAAGGAGCACGTGATTTTGTGGTGCCTTCACGAATGAACGAAGGGCAGTTTTATGCCTTACCACAATCACCACAAACCTTCAAACAATTATTGATGGTGGGCGGAATGGACAAGTATTTCCAAATTGTGAAATGTTTCCGTGACGAAGATTTACGTGCCGACAGACAACCTGAGTTTACTCAAATTGACTGCGAAATGGCTTTTGTAGAACAAGAAGATATTTTGAATGTTTTTGAAGGACTTACACGCCATTTATTAAAAGAAATAAAAGGAGTTGAAGTAGCTAAATTTCCAAGAATTACTTACGATTACGCTATGAAAACGTACGGAAATGACAAACCAGACATTCGTTTCGGAATGGAATTTGGCGAGTTAAATGCCGTAGCACAACATAAAGAGTTTCCTGTTTTCAACACAGCTGAACTAGTGGTAGGAATTGCAGTTCCTGGAGCGGGAAATTACACTCGAAAAGAGATTGATGCCTTAATTGACTGGGTAAAACGTCCACAAGTAGGGGCTTCAGGAATGGTGTATGTAAAATGCAACGAAGATGGAACCTACAAATCATCTGTAGATAAATTTTACGACCAAGATGATCTGACTCAATGGGCAAAAGCAACACAAGCGCAAGCAGGCGATATGATTTTTGTGTTATCAGGTCCTGCAAATAAAACTAGAGCACAACTTTCTGCTTTACGAATGGAATTAGCCACTCGTTTAGGATTGAGAAAACCAGACGAATTTGCTCCATTATGGGTAGTAGATTTCCCATTATTAGAATTTGACGATGAAAGTGGTCGTTATCACGCCATGCACCACCCGTTTACGTCTCCTAAACCAGAAGACATTAGCTTATTAGCAACTGATCCAGGAAAAGTGCGCGCCAATGCTTATGATATGGTATTGAACGGGAACGAAATTGGAGGAGGTTCTATTCGTATTCACGATAAAGCGACACAAGAATTGATGTTCAAATATTTAGGATTCACTCCCGAAGAAGCAAAAGCCCAATTTGGCTTCTTGATGGATGCCTTCCAATTTGGCGCACCCCCTCACGGAGGTTTGGCTTTTGGATTGGACCGATTAGTCGCTATTTTAGGTGGACAAGAAACTATTCGTGATTTTATTGCCTTCCCAAAAAATAATTCGGGACGAGATGTGATGATTGATGCGCCTTCAACTATTGATGAAGCACAATTAAAAGAATTGCATATTCAATTAGATATATAAGTAGTTAAACGAGTATTTTGGTCAGAAAACGTTGAAAATCAATATTTCTACAAAATAAAAACCGAAGAACGCATTTCGTATTATATTAAACATTACATTTGTCTTATTATAAATTATTATTACTATTACAATGCGTACAGGTACAGTTAAATTTTTTAATGAATCTAAAGGTTATGGATTCATTACGGACGAAGAAACAGGAAAAGACATCTTCGTTCATGCATCAGGAATCACAGCGGAAGAATTACGCGAAGGTGACAGAGTGAGCTACGTAGAAGAAGAAGGAAGAAAAGGAAAAGTAGCTGCACAAGTAGCTGTTATCTAAGCTGAAAAAGATATTTTTTTAGCCTGAGAATGGTCTAAACGTCCCGATATTAATCGGGACGTTTTTTTTGTTTATTGTTTTTTTTAAGGCCTTAAACACAAGTCATAAAGATTCTTTATTTATAATCAATAAAAATAAGCTATTTTTTGGATTTACAGTACCATTAAATTCTGATTTCTGCTTGTGTTTTAATTACTTGAAAGTTATCTTTGTGGCTAAAATTCAATAAAAAACACCCAATCATTATGCAATCAGAACAATTGAATTATATTCCAATTTTCATGCAACTGCTTTTAGCGGTTGGTTTTGTGGCAGGTACCATATTTATCTCAGGAAAATTAGGTCCAAAAAGAAACTCTCAATCCAAAGATAAAAACTTCGAGTGCGGTATTGAATCAGTAGGAAATGCACGTATTCCGTTCTCAGTAAAATATTTCTTAGTAGCTATCCTTTTCGTTTTATTCGATGTGGAAGTTATTTTCTTATACCCTTGGGCTATTAACTTCAAAGATTTAGGAATTGAAGGAATGATCAAAATGGTCGTTTTCATGCTTTTGTTGTTGGTTGGATTTTTCTACATCATCAAGAAAAAAGCACTAGACTGGGAATAATTAATTCAAAATTATAAATTCAAAAATTACGAATTCGAAATGAGTGATTCAAAAACAAAAATGGTAGCGCCACCGGAAGGAGTTGTAGGAGAAGGTTTCTTCGCTACAACGCTAAATGATGTAGTAGGTTTGGCTCGTGCAAATTCACTTTGGCCTTTGCCTTTTGCAACTTCATGTTGCGGAATTGAATTTATGGCCACAATGGCATCTCACTATGACTTAGCTCGTTTTGGTTCTGAGCGTGTGAGTTTCTCTCCTCGTCAAGCCGATATGTTGATGGTAATGGGAACTATTTCTAAAAAAATGGCTCCAATTTTACGTCAAGTATACGAACAAATGTCAGAACCTCGTTGGGTAATCGCTGTTGGAGCTTGCGCCTCTTCAGGGGGAGTTTTTGACACCTACTCTGTTTTACAAGGAATTGACAAAGTAATTCCAGTAGACGTTTATGTGCCAGGTTGCCCACCAAGACCGGAACAAATTGTAGATGGCGTAATGAAATTACAAGAAATCGTTAAAAACGAATCGGTTAGAAGAAGAAGTTCTCCTGAGTACCAAGAATTATTAGCTTCTTATAATATCAAATAACAAGATGGCTTTAGAAACAAACGAAATACAAGAAAAATTAGTAGCCACTTTTGGTTCAGACGTTTTTCAATTCAATCAAGAAAAAGATATTTTTTCATTTGAAGTAGCCGCTGACAAAATCACAGCTGTTATCCTTTTCTTAAAAAACGATCCTGTTTTACGTTTTCACTTTTTGACAGATTTATGTGGCGTTCATTACCCAGATAACGAAGAAACAAGACAGTTTGCAGTGGTATATCATTTGCACAATTGGTACGAAAACAAAAGAATTAAAATCAAAGCGTTCATTAGCGGGAACAATCCTGAAATCAAAACCGTATCCAATATTTTCTTAAGTTCTAACTGGATGGAAAGAGAAACTTACGATTTTTACGGAATCAATTTCATTGGTCACCCACAGTTGAAACGCATTTTAAATATGGATGAGATGGTTTCTTTTCCAATGCGAAAAGAATTCCCGATGGAAGACAGCGGAAGAACGGACAAAGACGATCGTTTCTTCGGAAGAACAACAGCAAATTGCTAAAACAAC
>CAZOHO010000053.1:0-12668 GCA_964579755.1 uncultured Flavobacterium sp. | reverse complement strand
ACTTAATAAAGTAAAATAAACGTTTTATCAACTCAATTTAGATTACTTACTTATAGAAAAACCTCAATCGAAAGATTGGGGTTTTTTATTGCCTTTGTTTCAACAAAATAAGTTTAAATCGTGACACCTTTGTGTTTTACCGCAAAAAAACTATTTTTGAAGTGACCCAAATTCACTTTCATGAAAAAACTATTTATTTTATTATTCCTTCTACTATATTCATTTGGCTTTAGCCAAGTTAAAATACTTTCATGGAATGTAGAAAATTTTGGTAAATCAAAATCTAATGAAGAAATAGCCTATATCGCCACTCAATTAAATAAATACGATTTGGTTGCTTTGCAAGAAGTCGTAGCCGGTTATGGAGGCGCTCAGGCAGTTGCCCGTCTCGCTGACGAACTCAACAGAAAAGGCAATCACTGGGACTATACCATAAGCGACCCTACTACAAGTACTCCTAGCAAAACCGAACGTTATGCCTTTCTTTGGAAAACGGCACAATTGAAGAAAATAGGAAAAGCTTGGCTAGAAAAGAAATATGCTATTGAAATGGAACGCGAACCTTATTTATGCAATTTTGAATACCACAATAAACAATTTACTGCAGTTTCCTTTCACGCCATTACTAAAAGTAAACAGCCTGAAAAAGAAATTAAATACTTTAAATTTTTCCCTTCAGCATATCCAAAATCAAATTTGATATTTATGGGCGATTTCAATTGTCCTCAATCTCATTCCGTATTTGATCATTTACGAAAAATGGGATTTGCTTCAGCATTAGTGAACCAAAAAACTTCGTTGAAACGCAGTTGCAAAAATGGTGAATATCTTGCTTCTGAATTTGACAATATGTATTTTCAAAAATCAAAAATCAAAAAGTTGAACGCTGGAGTGGTTCTTTTTTATGAAAAATTTTCAACGCTTAAAGAGGCTCATACTATCTCAGACCACTGCCCTATTTGGATGGAGTTTAGTTTGAATTGATTACGTCTTCTGCTTTTTCTTCTTGGCAGCGGGAAATAAAACATTATTCAAAATCAAACGATAGCCTGGCGAATTCGGATGTAAATCTAAAACAGTTGGTGGGTCTCCTACTTGATGCTGAAAATCTTCGGGATCGTGACCTGAGTAAAAACTGAACATTCCTTTTCCTTTTTGTCCATGAAGGTAGCGTACTTCTTCGTTCAGCTCACAACTTCCTAAAACCAATATATTAGACTTGATTAGATTCGCATCAAAAGCAGTAGTTTGCCCCATAAACCCTTTCACTAATTGAGTGTGGTTTTGACACAACATACTCGGAATTGGATCCCATTTGGCTGAAAATTCCATTAGAGTAAAGTAATCCATGTCTGGTGGAATTTGTCTCTTAAAAGTCATATCAATGTCCGAAAACTCATATTGTTCTGGTCTGCGTTCCAAAGTGAAATTTTTAAATGCAAACGAATTATCGTATTTTAATTTTGATTGATAATTGGCTTCACTAGGATCTCCATCAAACATTGCTTCGTAAATATCGACTCCGTCAGAAGCCAAAGCAATATCAAAACTATCCGTGGCGGAACACATCGCAAACATAAAGCCACCACCAATAACAAAATCACGAATTTTTTTAGCTACTGCCCCTTTTTCTTGAGCTACTTTGGAAAAGCCTAATTGTTGTGCTAAGGCTTCGGCTGCTGCCTTTTGTTCGATGTACCAAGGCGCATTGCGATACGCTCCGTAAAATTTTCCATATTGTCCTGTAAAATCTTCGTGGTGTAAATGCAGCCAATCGTACAATAGCAATTGGTCTGACAACACTTCTTGATCATAGATAGGCGTAAACGGAATCTCGGCATACGTCAATACTAAAGTTACTGCGTCGTCCCAAGGTTGTTTGCCTTTGGGAGTATATACGGCAATTTTTGGTGCTTTTTCTAATAATACCGATTCCATATTTTGTGATGGACTCGAAATTTCATTCAGAATGACTTCTTGTTCTCCATCCGAAAGTATTTCAAAACTAACACCACGAATCTGACATTCTTTACGAATTTCATCTGCATCGGGCAATAAAAAAGAACCTCCTCGATAATTCAATAACCAATGCGCTTTGTAACTTTTATCCAAACACCAATATGTAATACCATACGCCTTCAAATGATTTTGCTGACTAGTTTCGTCCATTGGCAACAAAATATAAGATGCCTTTCCTGAAAAAGAAATCAGGAACAAGAATAGCGCAACTATTTTTTTGAAGGACATGGTGTTTTTATTTCAAAGATAATTGGTTTCATAAAAAAATCCGCTTCGTAGCGGATTTTAATTTACTATCTAAAAAGGAACATCACTATCCTCGTCGTCATCATTTAGATTACTTCCAAAAGCTTCATTAGCCGATGGCAAGTTTTTAGTAATAAACGGATTATCATCACTATTCATGCTGGATGGTAAGTCATCAAAACTACCTGAATAATCATCTAAATTGTCGAATTTACCCAAGTGACCAATGAATTTTAAACGAACATTTTCGATACTACCATTACGGTGCTTAGCAATCATTATCTCTGCTTGACCTGCAGTTGGCGAGGCTTCATCATCGTCCCATTCGTCAATTTTATAATATTCTGGACGGTATAAGAACGAAACGATATCAGCATCTTGTTCAATCGCTCCCGATTCACGTAAATCTGACAACAAAGGTCTCTTACTTGAACCACGTGTTTCCACCGCACGTGATAATTGCGAAAGTGCAATAACTGGAACATTCAATTCTTTGGCTAAAGCCTTTAAATTTCGAGAAATAGTTGAGATTTCTTGCTCTCTATTTCCTCCTCCTTTTCCGTTTCCACCAGCGGTCATTAATTGCAAATAATCTACAATAATGATTCTAATTCCGTGTTGAGAAACCAAACGTCTTGCTTTTGCCCTTAAATCAAAAATAGAAAGCGATGGTGTATCGTCAATATATAAAGGTGCTTTTTCTAGGTTTTTCACTTTGGTACTCAATTGTTCCCATTCGTGCTTTTCTAATTTTCCGGTACGCAATTTTTCCGAAGACAAACCCGTTTCCGAAGAAATCAAACGCGTAATCAATTGCACAGAGGCCATCTCCAAAGAGAATAACGCAACAGGCATTCCAAAATCAATAGCCATATTACGAGCCATAGACAATACAAATGCTGTTTTTCCCATCGCTGGTCTAGCCGCAATAATAATCAAATCACTTGGTTGCCAGCCCGAAGTAATCTTGTCTAATTTTTCAAAACCAGTCGCGACACCACTTAAACCTTCTTGACCCGCAATCTCTTCAATTCGTTTTTTGGCTTGCAATACTAAACTTTGGGCTGTTTCAGAACTACGTTTAATATTTCCTTGCGTTACTTCATATAATTTAGATTCAGCTCTATCTAACAAATCAAAAACATCGGTAGTTTCATCATACGAATCTTCGATAATTTCAGAGGATATGCGAATCAAACTACGCTGAATAAATTTTTGCAAAATAATTCTAGAGTGAAACTCAATGTGTGCCGAAGAGGAAATTTTTTGCGTAAGCTGAATCAAATAGAAATCACCTCCAGCTATGTCCAATTTTCCATTTTTCTTTAACTGAGCAGAAACCGTTAATAAGTCAATAGGTTGTGTTTCAGTAAAAAGCTGAACAATTGCTTCAAAAATATATTTGTGTGCGTCTTTATAAAAGGCATCGGCTTGTAAGATATCAATAACCTCATCTACTCCTTTTTTATCAATCATCATGGCACCTAACACAGCTTCTTCTAAATCCAAAACCTGTGGAGGTAACTTTCCTTTTTCGAGATTAATGATAGTCGCTTTATCCACTTTAACCGGCGCTATATTTCTAAAATTTTCCATGTAGCGAAAATAAGAAAAATTAAAAAAAAGTACGCAACGACTTATTACAAAAAAATGTTGATAACTAACTATTTTTTGTTTATAAGTCAAAAAAAATCCGAAACTATAAGGCTTCGGATTTAGTACTGATTTGTAAGAAAATTAGTCTTTAAAATGTCCCATAGCAAGGTATTTCTCGTATCGTTGGGCTAACAATTCTTCTGTTGATAAGTCTTTCAACTCATTGTATCCTTTCATAATGTATTGTTCCACCGTTTTGAAAGTACTTTCTCTGTCGAAATGCGCACCTCCTAATGGTTCAGGAATAATATCATCTATTAATTTTTGCTTCTTCATGTCAGAAGAAGTCAGTTTCAAAGCATCAGCAGCTTGTTCTTTGTATTCCCAACTTTTCCAAAGGATAGAAGAACATGACTCTGGTGAGATAACAGAATACCAAGTATTCTCTAACATATACACTCTGTCTCCCACACCAATTCCTAAAGCGCCACCTGAAGCTCCTTCTCCTACAATAATAGTAATTACAGGAACTTTCAAACGAACCATTTCGAAGATATTTCTAGCAATGGCTTCTCCTTGTCCGCGTTCTTCGGCTTCTAAACCAGGATAAGCTCCCGGAGTATCGACTAAAGTCACCACAGGAACACCAAACTTCTCTGCCATTTTCATTAAGCGCAAAGCTTTTCTATACCCTTCTGGATTAGCCATACCAAAGTTACGGTATTGACGTGTTTTAGTATTGTATCCTTTTTGTTGGCCAATAATCATAAACGATTGACCCGCAATTTTTCCTAATCCACCCACCATTGCTTTGTCGTCTTTAAAACCACGATCTCCGTGTAATTCTAAAAAAGTATCGCCACAAAGTGCGTTGATATGGTCTAACGTATACGGTCTATTTGGATGTCTTGACAATTGAACACGTTGCCAAGCCGTTAGGTTTTTGTATATATTTCGTTTAGTTTCTTCTAACTTTTTATTGATTTGTTTGCACGTATTGGTTACATCAACATCTGATTCTTTACCAATAACAACACATTTTTCTAACTGATCTTCTAATTCTTTGATGGGAAGTTCAAAATCTAAATATTCCATAGGAGTTAGTGTTATTTATTTTTCTGAATAGAACTGCAAATATAAAATTTAAAATCGTTTGACAGTCTTTATTTTCTATTTAAGTGTAAAAAAACACCTTGTTTTTAGTTATTCTTTGCCTTTATAATAGTGTTTTATTACCCCATTCAAAATTACAGTAAGTACAATAATTAAGGCGCCGATATAAAATTCGGTACTCATTTTTTCTTTTCCACCAATGATAAAATAAGCAAGAATAATTCCGTAAACAGGCTCTAAATTAGTAGTTAACATGACTGTATAGGGGGTTAGTTTTCTCATCACACGTACAGAAGCGGTAAAGGCATAAGCCGTACAAATGGATGCCAAAATAAAAAGTAAAACCCAGTTATTAAACGTAAGGACAAAAAAGTCTTTTGTGAATTTTCCTTGAAAAATAAAATAAATAGAGATAAAGAAGAAACCTGACAGGAATTCATAAAACGTAATTACAGACGGATCGTGTTTTGTAATTAATTTTCCATTCATTAAAGTAAATAACACCCCCAAAATGATTGAAGCCAAAGCAAAAAACACTCCGTTAATATACCCCCTTTCTACTTGTAGTATCAAAGACAAACCTGCAATAATAATCAACCCAAAAAACACTTCGTACCACAGTACTTTTCGCCCGTAAAAAATGGGTTCCAATAAAGAAGCAAAAAAAGCACCTAATGAAAATACGGAAAGGGTAATGGAAACGTTGGAAATATGAATGGCTTGAAAAAAGAAAATCCAGTGCAAGGCAATCAACAATCCAACAAATACCAATTGAAGCAATCCGCGAATTGGAATGCGGAATGATTTTTTCTTGGCCACTAAAAACAACCCTAAAAAACCACTTGCAAACAGCATTCGATACCAAACTAAATCATCCGCAGGAATTGTAATTAAAGCCCCTAGAATAGCTGTAAATCCCCAAATAAAAACAATTAAATGAAGATTAAGATAGCTTTTTAAATTATCGTTTTGCATTTCGTAATAAGTAATAAGCTAAAATTCCGAAAAGTACGTTAGGTAACCAAACCGCAACTAAAGGAGACATACTTGATTTTTCGGCTAAGACACCAAAAATTTTATCAAAAAATACAAATGAAAACGCCACTGCAATTCCGATGGCTAAATTCATTCCCATTCCGCCTCTTCGCTTCATTGCTGAGACAGAAACAGCTATAATGGTAAGAATAAAGGCTGAAATTGGAATACTAAACTTTTTATAAAAAACTACTAAATAGACATTGATATTGGAAGACCCCCTTTTTTTCTCTTTGTTTATAAAATCATTCAATTTACCTAAAGGAAGTGTTTCGGCAATATAAACCACAGGGGCCAAATCTTCCAAATCAAAAGCAAACTTCATTTTCTTCTCTGGTGCTTTTTCGATTTTATCACCTAAAGGTCCAACTGTTCTTTTAGTATAATCAAATAAAGTATAATTTTTCTCTTTTGGATTCCATTGAATTCTAGAAGCCGTAATTTTATAGTCTAGCTTCTCGTGGTTGCATTTTTCCAATGAAAAATTGTAAGCTGTTTTAGTTTCTGTGTTAAAGCTATTAACATAAATAAACTCAGTATCACTAATTTGTCGATACACATCTGTATTATCCCCTTGCATGAGTTGTTGTCCTCCTGTTCTCAAATAGGTATATCTAAAATTATTAAATCCTTCACTAGCTACTGGAACCAAGTAAAATCCCATCAATAGTACTACCACCGAAATAATGGAAGCTCCTATTAAATAAGGTCTCATAAATCGAGTGAAAGAAATTCCCGAACTCAGGATAGCAATAATTTCTGTGTTGTTAGCCAGCTTTGAGGTAAACCAAATCACCGATAAAAACAAAAATATCGGAAACAGCATATTGGCAAAATAAACCGTAAAATGAAAATAATACAATAAAATCTTACCTAATGGAACCTGATTTTTAATCATCATATTCACTTTCTCCGATACGTCAACAATAATTCCAATAGGAACAAACAACAATAGCATCACAGAAAAAGTGGCTAAATATCGCTTTAGGATATATTTATCTAGTATTGTTAATTTGTTCATGACAAAAGATTATAATCGTTGGCTCATGTTTTTGACCATCATTTCTTTCCATGGTCGAAAATCTCCAGCTAAGATATGTTTTCTAGCTTCACGAACCAACCACATATAAAAACCTAGATTATGAATCGTGGCAATTTGTTTTCCCAAGTATTCATTGGCTGCAAAAAGATGGCGTAAATATGATTTAGAATATTCAATATCTACAAAAGTAATTCCCATTTCATCAATTGGAGAAAAATCAGCTTCCCATTTTTTATTTTTGATATTGATGGTTCCATTAGCTGTAAACAACATTCCGTTTCTTGCGTTACGGGTTGGCATTACACAATCAAACATATCAATTCCTAAAGCAATATTTTCTAAAATATTAATAGGCGTTCCCACTCCCATCAAATAACGCGGTTTGTCTTCTGGCAATATTTCGCAAACTACATCGGTCATGGCATACATTTCTTCGGCTGGTTCTCCAACAGAAAGTCCGCCAATGGCATTCCCTTGCTGACCCGAATTAGCAATATATTCGGCAGATTGTCTTCTTAAATCTTTGTACGTACTTCCTTGAACAATTGGAAAAAAAGATTGTTCATAGCCGTATTTGAATGGTAATTTATCCAAATGATTGATACAACGATCCAACCAACGGTGTGTCATGTGCATCGAACGTTTGGCATAGTTATAATCACAAGGATAAGGGGTACATTCATCAAATGCCATAATAATATCAGCACCAATGGTACGCTGAATCTCCATTACATTTTCAGGTGTAAAAAAGTGGTACGAACCATCAATATGCGATTTGAATTTTACTCCTTCTTCTTTAATTTTTCGGTTAGAAGAAAGAGAATACACCTGATAACCTCCAGAATCAGTTAAAATATTACGATCCCAATTCATGAATTGGTGCAATCCTCCCGCTTTTTCTAAAATTTCGGTTTGCGGACGCAAATACAAATGATAAGTATTCCCCAAAATAATATCCGGATTGATATCATCTTTCAATTCTCTTTGGTGTACTCCTTTTACAGAAGCCACCGTCCCAACGGGCATAAAAATAGGGGTTTCAATCACACCGTGATCAGTAGTAATACTTCCAGCTCTCGCTTTCGATTGTGGATCTTTTTGTAATAAATCAAACTTCATATAGGCATTTTTCAGTCGGCAAAGATAGGCTAATTTGAATCCTTTTTAAAAAATTTTCCCAAATTGAATTTATAAAACCATTCAAACACTTATTTTTGCGCTATGGCAAGAAAAAATACAGACAAGGTTGTCTTTCATCAAATAAAAGTCCTTGATGCTGGTGCAAAAGGCGTATCGGTAGCAAAAGCGCCCGACGGAAAAGTAATTTTTATCCCTAATGTAGTCCCTGGAGACGTAGTGGATGTGCAAACATTCAAGAAACGCAAGGCGTTTTACGAAGGAAAAGCGGTGAAGTTTCACGAACTTTCGGAACATCGAATTGAACCCATTTGTGAACATTTTGGAGTTTGTGGCGGTTGTAAATGGCAAAACATGAAGTACAGCCAACAATTGTTTTACAAACAAAATGAGGTAAAAAACCATTTGCAACGCATTGGAAAAATTGAACTTCCTGAATTTGAACCTATTTTAGGCTCAGAAAAACAATTCTTTTACAGAAACAAAATGGAATTTTCGTTCTCTAATAGCCGTTGGTTAACCGAAAAAGAAATCGAAAACACTGAAGATTTAGGCAATAGAAATGCATTAGGATTTCATATCCCAAAAATGTGGGACAAAATCTTGGACATCAATAAATGTCATTTGCAAGAAGATCCGTCTAATGCTATTCGCAATGAAATTAGGGCTTTCGCCAATGAAAATGGATTGACTTTTTTCAATCCGAGAGCGCACGAAGGCTTGCTACGTACGTTAATGTTGCGAACTGCTTCGACAGGAGAAATTATGGTGTTGATTCAGTTTTTTGAAGATGACAAAGCCAATAGAGAATTGATTTTAGATCACATCTACGAAAAATTCCCTCAAATTACTTCGTTACAATTTGTTGTAAATAACAAGGCAAACGATACTTTATACGATACCAACATTCAACTATACAAAGGCCGCGATTACATTTTAGAAGAAATGGAAGGGTTAAAATTTAGCATTAATGCCAAATCTTTTTATCAAACTAATTCCGATCAAGCCTACGAATTATACAAAATAACCCGAGATTTTGCAGGACTTACAGGAAATGAAACGGTATATGATTTATATACTGGAACAGGAACTATAGCGCAATTTGTATCTAAAAGAGCTAAAAAAGTAATTGGTGTAGAAAGTGTTCCTGAAGCGATTAGTGATGCTAAAGCCAATGCCAAACGCAATGAAATTACCAATTGCGAATTCTTTGTGGGAGATATGAAAGTCGTGTTTAACGAACGTTTCATCGCGCAACACGGTAAACCAGACGTAATTATCACTGACCCACCAAGAGACGGAATGCACAAAGATGTTATTGAACAAATTCTGAAAATTGAGCCTCAAAAAGTGGTGTATGTAAGTTGTAACTCGGCTACACAAGCACGTGACTTGGCTCTAATGGACGAGAAATATAAAGTAACTCGTGTGCGCCCTGTAGATATGTTCCCGCAAACGCATCACGTGGAAAATGTTGTACTTTTGGAGAAACGATAATCAAATGAAAAAAGGAATCCTTCTATTAGTTGTTTTCGTATCTGTCTTTTTCTCTAGTTGTGAAAAAGACGATATTTGCGATGCGAATACTGCCAATACTCCGCGACTAGTACTTACCTTTTATGACATCAATAACCCTAGTGTTGTAAAGACGGTAACCAAGTTAAAAGTTATAGGAGAAGGAATGACAGAAGGAATTATTTTTAGTCCTACAGCAACAGGCGATTTAAAATATGTAACTAGTGGTAGTACCATTTCTATCCCGTTAAAAGTCGATCAAGATGTAACTACTTACAATCTAGTTTTCAATTCGGGCAATACTAATCCTGCTTTGATTTTTACCGATAAAATCCAAATTAATTATACTAGAACCAATGTATTTGTTTCGAGAGCTTGTGGTTATAAAACCATCTTTACCTTAAAACCGACCAATCCTGTAATTCATACGGCAGTTCCAACGACCACTGACAAATGGATGCAATACATTTCAGTAGAAAAATCAAACATAGAAAATGAAAATGAAACACATCTTAAAATATTTTTCTAGTCTTTGTCTTTTACTGATGGTTACCTTGGCACAAGCACAAGAAAAACCTGCTGTAAAACCTAATCCTGAAGCAAGTACTCAAGAAGAAATTCAGGATAGTATTCCAGTAAAAAAAGACCGTTATGGACTTCGTATAGGAGTAGATTTGTTCAAATTAACTCGTGGTTTTTATGACAAAAACTACAAAGGAATTGAGCTAACAGGTGATTTTAGATGGAATAAAAAATACTTTTTAGCTGCCGAACTCGGAAACGAAAACAAAACAACCGAAGACGACCGATTAACCACAAATAGCAAAGGTTCCTACTTAAAAGCGGGATTTGACTATAATATGTATGAAAATTGGCTGGATATGGAAAATATTATTTCCGTGGGTTTACGCTATGGTTTCAGTACCTTCAGTGAAGAATTGAATAGCTATAAAATCTACAATGCCCATCCGTATTGGGGAGAACTACCCGCCATTCCTGCTAGTGAAAAATTCAACGGACTAAGTGCAAGTTGGCTAGAAGTTGTCACTGGAATGAAAGCAAAAATGTTCAACAATGTTTTTGTTGGATTTAGCGTGCAATTAAAAACCTTGATTACCAACAAAAAACCAGACGGGTTTGATAATCTTTACATTCCAGGTTTCAACAGAACGTACAATGGTAGTTTCGGAATTGGTTTCAACTACAGCGTTACTTATTTTATTCCGTTGTATAAAAAGAAGGTAATCTCTAAATAATTAATTTAGATTATTTATTGTAAGAAAGTTAATTGTTGATTTACAAAGCGTTTCTAATATTTCTAAGTCAAGATCTTTTAATTTATTAAAATAAATACATGCTTTACCCATTTTAAATTTTCCCAATTGATTTAGTAGTTCGGTATTGTTTTGTCTGGGTGCAAAAACATAAAGTGAAAACGCTTTTTTTCTTGGAGAAAAACCAATGAGTAAGCAATCTCCTTCATGTCCACTATCATACTTATAATGATAGCTACCAAATCCAATAATTGTAGGTCCCCACATTTTTGGTTCAAAACCAGACCAAGATTTCATTAATTCAATAAGTTTCAGACTGTCTTCTTTCTTTTGATCGTCCTCAACAAATGAATTAATAAAATCAAGCACTTCAATTTCAGTTACTTTAGTTTTATTTTCTTTCCCCATCTAAGAATTCATTTAAAAATCAAATCGTTGACGAAAATTAAATTACAATTCCTTTATCCCTTTAATAAAAAGCCAAGACATAAATAATTTTTCACCGTCTCTGGTTTTAACCGCTTGGAATTTTGGCGAAAGAATGGTGCCTACTACAAAAGCCGTAAACGGAATAAACAAACCTGTCAAATTAGTGTATCTAAAAATCAAATAGCGAAAAGAAATAAACAAGATCGCAAAACTACCCAGCTGATATAAAAAAGCTCTTAATTGTAATTTAGTCATCGTTTTAATTTTTATCTGTTACTTGAAATTTAGTTCGTTTGCTTCCCTCGTACATTTCGTATTTCACTAATCGAGCTTCCAAACTGGCATTGAACAATTTAATTTTGCGAGACGGTTTCAATCCAACAAACTTCAAGGCTTCTAAATTGGCAGTTATAAACCAAGCGTTGGTTCCAGGATAGCTCTTTTTCAAGGTATCTCCGATATTTTTATAAAACTCTTCTATGTGAATATCCAATCGTTCATCATATGGCGGATTGAAAACCATATGTAATTTTCCTTGCGAGTTCTTTTCAGTATCAAAAAAGTTCTCTTCGGCGATACTCACATAATCTTCCAGGTTGGCATTTCGAATATTGTCTTTGGCTTTACTCACAGCACTTGGCGCCTTATCGTATCCTTTTATGGTGTAATGAAATTCTTTTACTTTTTTCATTAAACTATTCACAATTTGGTCAAACAAATCATTGTCCCAGTCGTTCCATTTTTCGAAAGCAAATTCTTTACGATTGATATTAGCTGGAATATTACACGCAATCATAGCGGCTTCAGCCAAGAAAGTTCCAGAACCACACATGGGGTCTAAGAAATCGCTTTGTCCTTCCCAACCCGAAAGCAACAAAATTCCTGCTGCCAAAACCTCATTAATAGGTGCAATATTTGTAGCGGTTCTATAACCACGTTGATGTAATGAATTTCCAGAAGTATCTAAAGCTACCGAAACTTGGTCTTTGCCGATGTGAATGTTGATTCGTAAATCAGGAAAAACTTTATCGATACTTGGACGTTGTCCCGTTCTTTCTCTAAATTGATCTACAATCGCATCCTTACATTTTTGAGAAACAAATTCAGAATGGTTAAAATGATCTGAATGTACCGTAGCATCAATCACAAAAGTCTGATTCGCATTCAAATATTTTGACCAGTTAATTCCTGAAATTCCTTTGTACAGAGCATTTTCATTATTGGCTCTAAAAGTATAAATCGGTTTTAAAATTTTCAAAGCC
>CAZOHO010000052.1:0-12933 GCA_964579755.1 uncultured Flavobacterium sp. | reverse complement strand
TGACTAATTCGAATCCACTTATTGAACTTTATTGTAACGATCAAACAAGACAATTAATTTATGCTGATTACTTGGAAGAAACAAACCATCCATTTGCTGAAGTGTTTAGAGCTATTGTTGAAAATGAAAATTTAGATGAAGTAGATGCAATTCAGAAAAGCTTGTTGCACAAGCCCTTTAATTCAACTTCTGAAAGTTACCAAAAGTTTCAAGCAAAATTGCAAGAAAAAATCAAGAAATTACAACAGAACCATCCTTTTATGCAGTTTTAATTATCCAATTAATTGATTGAATAAGTCTTGTTTTTCGTTGATGTAGTTGAATTGAAAACCTCTTTCAGTCATTTTAGTTTTAATGGCGTGAATGTCATTTTTATTTTTCAATTCTAAACCAACTACAACAGGAGCCGATTCGCGATTGTTCTTTTTGGTAAATTGAAAATAGGTAATGTCATCATCAGGCCCTAGAATTTCGTTCACAAATTCTTTTAGTGAACCGGGTCTTTGAGGAAATTGAATGATAAAGTAATGCATCAATCCTTCGTACAAAAGAGAACGTTCTTTGATCTCGGCGGTACGCTCAATATCGTTATTACTTCCACTGACAATGCAAGCGACTGTTTTACCTTTGATTTTATCTTTGTAAAAATCCAAAGCAGCAATAGTTAAAGCTCCTGCTGGTTCTACCACCATGGCTTCTTCATTGTACAAACGTAAAATAGTAGTACATACTTTACCTTCTGGCACCAGAATTATATCGTCTAAAAGATGTCGGCAAATTTCAAAAGTAAGATTTCCTACTTGTTTCACAGCAGCTCCATCCACAAACTTGTCAATGGTTTCAAGAGGCGCGTTATTTCCAGCAGCTATGGCTGTTTTCATGGTAGGTGCGCCTTCTGGTTCAACTCCTATGATTTTAGTATTTGGACTTAATTCTTTAAAAACGGTTGACAATCCAGCGGCTAAACCACCGCCACCAATTGGAACAAAAACATAGTCGATAGGTGGGTGATACGATTCTAAAATTTCCAATCCTACGGTAGCTTGACCAGCTATTACTTTTAGATCGTCAAAGGGGTGAATGAATATTTTGTTGTTTTCTTTTGCATCGGCAACAGCTTGAGCGTACGCATCGTCAAAAGTATCTCCAATTAGTTCAATTTCTACAAATGATTTTCCAAATAATTGAACTTGTTTGATTTTTTGTTTTGGAGTTGTTTTAGGCATGTAGATTTTGCCTTTTATTTGCAGTAAATTACAAGAAAAAGCAACTCCTTGCGCATGGTTTCCTGCACTAGCACAAACGATTCCTTGTTGTTTTTCAGAGTCGGTTAAAGAGCTTATCTTGTTGTAGGCTCCTCTAATTTTATAAGAACGCACAATATGTAAATCTTCTCTTTTTAATAAAATTGTGGCATCAAATTCATTAGAAAGATTCGTATTTTCTGTCAATGGAGTTGGGGAAACAACACCTTGTAACTGATTTTTGGCGATTATGGCTTCCTTAAAAAGATTCATATTTTATTAATTTTAATTCAAAAATACGATTTGTTTCTTTCGGTTGTTTGTGTTTTTAATAAAAAAACCTCCTTTGAGGGAGGTTTTAGTTTTTTTATTTTTTAGATGGAGGGTATTGAGATAATATTTGGGTGACGAACTCATTAATTCGTTCTTCTTTTCGGTTAGTGTTCTTGTTGAGTGCGCCAGTTCCCTCACCTTGCCAAATCATTTCTTTCTTTTTAGCATCTATAAAATCAATGTATAAAGTGCCTTCGGTGGAGGTGGTTACTGTAGTTTGTCGGCCCCCCATCATATAAGGATTCCATCCCCATCCCCATCCGTATCCCCAACCCGCATTGAATTGGTTTACATTTACTTGTTCTCTCGATTTGGTAAACAAATTAATTAATAAATCTGGATTGTCACTTTTGGTAAATCCTTTGGCTAGCATTTGTTGGTCAATAGCATTTAAGATTCTGCGTTTGTCCAAATCAGATATTTCCACTTTATCAATACCTGTTTTAAAATAAGCATAGGTTTTATAAGTTGAAAAATCTACTTTTTTGTCGTAATCAGCATTGACACTGATCATTGATCCACAGGAAACCATTGTGAGGAGTAGGAATGCGAATAAAAATTGAATTGCTTTCATCATTTTTAAAATTTTAAGAGTTGGAAATTGAGTTTTATTTTGTTAATCAATTAATATGCCTAAATTTTATTTCTTTCGAATGGTATTGGTTTTTTTATCAAATCCATAGGGACAATGACGACAACCACTTTTACAGCAATAGCCACGTTTGAGATGAAATTTTTCTGTAAAACATTTGTACCCTTCAGGAGTATAGTAGAAATCTTCCTCTCCTGTTAATTTATTTTCATTACTTTGCCTATTCATAAATCATTTTTAAGAACAGTAACTTGTTCTCTAACAAATTTAGAAATTTAATAGCGGGTATTCGTATTCCTTACTAAATATTTAACATTTTATACTAGTCTTCATTGAATCAATCGGTTGCTATTCATTTTCCTAAAGGGATTTCACTTGTCATTAAACGAGAAGATTTGATTCATCCTTTTGTTTCTGGAAATAAGTTCAGAAAATTGAAGTATAATTTACTGCAAGCAAAAGCCGAAAAGCAAAGTTGCTTGTTGACTTTTGGAGGTGCTTTTTCTAATCATATTGCTGCAGTTGCGTATGCGGGTAAAGAGTATGGTTTTCAAACGATTGGAATTATTCGGGGCGAAGAATTGGCAACCAAAATAGAAAGTAATCCTACTTTAAAATTTGCCCAAGAATGCGGCATGCAGTTGGAGTTTGTTTCAAGAGAAGACTATCGTTTGAAAACGGAATTGACTTTTTTGGAACAATTGGAAAAAAAATACGGTTCGTTTTATCTAATTCCCGAAGGAGGAACAAATGAGCTTGCTATTAAAGGTTGTGAAGAAATTCTAACCAATGAGGATGCGGTCTTTGATTATATAGGTTGTGCTATTGGAACGGGAGGGACTATATCGGGAATTATAAATAGTGTATTATCCCATCAAAAAGTTTTAGGATTTCCTGCACTAAAAGGCGACTTTTTACAAGATGAAATTCGTAATTTTGTGCAAAATGAAAATTGGGAATTGATTACCGATTATCATTTTGGAGGATATGGAAAAATAAATTCGGATTTGGTTGAATTTATCAATTGGTTTTTCGAACAAACTCAAATTCCGTTAGATCCTGTTTATACAGGGAAAATGGTTTTTGGGATAGTAGATTTAATTGAGAAAAATTATTTTCCTGAAAATTCTAAGATTTTAGTAATTCATACCGGTGGACTTCAAGGGATTCAAGGAATGAATTTAAAATTAAAAAATAAAGGTTTACCAACAATAAATACTCATGATTAAAAAGAGTGTATTAGTTTTAGTGTTATTTCTGTTAGTAGGTTGCCACGCCAAAAAATCGGTGATTGTGACTAAAAAGGACGACCGATACAATTCAAGTAAATACAAAAGAAATACGGGATCATCATCTTCAAAACCTGCCTCTACAAGTGTGGTGGTCAATGATTATATTGCCAATTACAAAGAGGTTGCCATGAACAATATGAAAAATTATGGAATCCCTGCCAGTATTATTTTGGCACAAGGAATTTTAGAATCGGGGGCGGGTAGAGGTACTTTAGCCATGACGGCCAACAATCATTTTGGAATAAAATGTCATAATGATTGGACGGGTGAAACCGTTTTGAAAGACGACGATGCGGCACAAGAATGTTTTAGAAAATATAATGATCCAGCGGAGTCATTTAAAGATCACGCTACATTTTTGACTGGTAGAAATCGCTATGCGAGTTTGTTTGATTTGCCCAAAGACGATTATGAAGCTTGGGCTAGAGGATTACGGTTAGCAGGTTATGCCACAGATCCTAGTTATCCTGAAAAATTAATCGCGTACATAGAAAGTTATGAGTTGTATCAATACGATAGTCAGGTTTTAGGTAAGAAATATGTAATTAATAAAAAGAAAATAGTAACTCCTGTTTTGGCTGAAAATCAATCTCAAGGGGAATATGAAGTGCAAAAAGGAGATACGTTGTTTTCTATTGCAAAAAAATTCAATTTGAATTTAGAAGACGTAAAACAAAAAAATAACATGATAGATAATACACTTTATGTGGGGCAAAAACTTCGTTTAAAGTAACTATTAAAATAGAATAACAATGATATACCAAAGAAGCAGTCAGCTGTTTGCTGAAGCCGAAAAAGTAATTCCAGGAGGTGTGAACTCGCCAGTTAGAGCCTTCAAAGCAGTAGGAGGAACACCCGTTTTTGTAAAAAGTGCCAAAGGAGCTTATTTGTATGATGAAGACGGCAACCGATTGATTGATTATATCAATTCTTGGGGACCGATGGTTTTGGGACATGCTTTTGAGCCTGTTGTAGAAGCAGTGGTGGCTAAAGCCCAATTAGGAACTTCTTTTGGAATGCCAACTGAATTAGAAACTCAAATTGCTGCTTTAGCTGTTGCAATGGTGCCTAATATTGATAAAATCCGTTTTGTGAATTCGGGGACTGAGGCCTGTATGAGTGCCATTCGTTTAGCTAGAGGTTATACCAAAAGAGATAAAATCATCAAATTTGCGGGTTGTTACCACGGTCATTCAGACTCGTTTTTAATTCAGGCGGGAAGTGGCGCTATTACTTTTGGTTCCCCAAATAGTCCGGGTGTTACTGAAGGTACAGCTAAAGATACTTTGTTAGCGCGTTTCAATGATTTGGACAATGTGGCGACTTTAATTGAAGCCAACAAAAATGAAATTGCCGCAATTATTGTAGAACCTGTTGCAGGCAATATGGGTTGTATTCCGCCCCAAAAAGGATTTTTAGAAGGCTTACGCCAATTGTGTACGGATAATGAAATTCTGTTAATTTTTGATGAAGTGATGACGGGTTTCCGTTTAGCCAAAGGTGGCGTGCAAGAATTATATAATATACAAGCGGATATCGTTTGTTTTGGAAAAGTAATTGGAGGCGGATTGCCAGTGGGCGCATTTGCTGCTCGTTCAGAAATTATGAATCATTTGGCTCCTCTAGGACCGGTTTATCAAGCGGGAACTTTATCTGGAAATCCATTGGCTATGGCCGCTGGATTAGCCATGTTGCAAGCTTTGAATAATGATGCTGCTATTTTTCAACGATTGGAAGAAAAAACAGCCTATTTAGCTGCGGGAATCGAACGCGTTTTAACTGCAAATAAGGTAATCTTTACAATTAACCAAGTAGGATCTATGATTTCGGTTCATTTTGATGCTGATCCGGTGGTTGATTTTCAATCGGCTGCCAAAGGAGACAATGCCACTTTCAAAAAATTCTTCCATGGATTATTGCAAGAAGGCATTTACATTGCGCCATCGGCTTATGAAACTTGGTTTATTACTGATGCCTTAACCTACGAAGATTTGGATGTTACCATTCAAGCGATTGATAAAGTATCCAAAACGTTTTAATTTATTACAATAAAAAACTTCCGGCTATCAACCGGAAGTTTTTGTTTGAATTAATCCCTTTGGTGTTCTTTGTGTTTTTTTCTTCCTTCCTCCATTCGCTTGCCGTTTTTTTCTTTTCTCATTTCCCATTTGGCAAATTGTTCTGGGGATAAAATCGATTTCATTTTGTTTTTAATTTCAATTTGCTCATCGAGTATTTTCTTTTTCATTTCGAAGCTAATTGCTTTTGCCTCTTCCATTTTAGCTTTGTGTTCTGCTTTCATTGCTTCTCTTTTGGCACTTTGATCGGCTAAGATTTTAGTAAGCTGTTCTTGTTGTTTGGTATTGAGATCCAAATCCAAGGTCATTTTTTTTAGATGCAACTGATTGCGTTGTTCTGGAGTCAATTGTTCCATTTCTCCTTTGGGGTGTCTTTCTTTTCTTTCCTGGGCAAAACTACTTAGTCCAATAACTAGTAGGGCAACAATACATACTTTTTTCATGGTTATAATTTTTTAAAGTTATTTGGATAAGACTTTTCGATAGCAAAAAGGTTTAAGTGTTAACAAAAGTTTAGTATTCTGTTTTTTTAAAATAAGAAGTCAGTCGATTTACGTTAGAATTGATTAATTTTGCGTCGTGAAAAAAATTGTATTCATAGTAATCATCAGTCTGTTTCTAAAGCCGATATTTCCGGTTGTAGATTATATTGTTAATTATGAATATATTTCCAAAGTGCTTTGTGAAAACAAGGCAAAGCCCATGATGCATTGTAATGGAAAGTGCCATTTAATGAAAGAATTGGCTAAAGCTGCTGAGACAGAAAATCCAAAATCTTCAGATAAAAAAGAAAATACTTCGATACAAGAAGTGCTGTTTTTTAAAGAAATTAATCCATTTTCAATAGTTTCTTTTGGTTTTAAACCTAAGACTAAAATCAACACTTCCTATTTGAATTTGTATTCGTATTTGAATACCAATTCAGTATTTCATCCACCCACCTTTATTTCTTAAATTTTGTAACGCATTTTTGCGCTTTTTGATTCGTTTTATAGGCGAATCAATTCTTGTATGCTTTTTTTAGAATAATCTAAATTAAAAGTATTCTTATGATATTTATTATATATAAAGTTTAAAAAATGAAATTTCAATTTAAAAATTGTATAGCTGTTATGGCTATCGTATTTACTTTGTTTTCTTGTACAGATAAAAATGACGAAGTAATTACTGGGGTAGGGAATCTAAAATTAGAATTTGATAATGTGTACAATACTAATAATTTAGCTTTTGACACACCGTATACTAATTCTAATGGAGAAGTAGTCAAAATCAATAAGCTCAAGTATATTGTAAGTAATATTGTGTTGACTAAAGCAGATGGTACTACTTATGTTGTTCCAAAGGCACAGAGTTATTTTATAGTTGATGAGGCTACTGCAGCTAGTACTTTATTGAATCTTTCCAATATTCCTGCGGCTAATTATACTAAAGTTAGTTTCGGTATTGGGGTAGATAAAACTCAGTGGGAAGCGGGAGCTACAGGTCAAGGTGATTTTTTAACATTAGCCCAAACCGCTGGTATGATGTGGTCTTGGTCAGCAGGATATAAATTTTTGGCTTTTGAAGGAACATTTACTTCATCTACCGTAACAACGGCTACAAGCTTTATGGTGCATACGGGTCAAACAGGAACAGATTACAATTATTCGGAGGTAACTTTAAATTTACCGATAAATGCATTGGTAAGAAGAACTATTTCGCCTCAAGTTCATATTATGGTTGATGTTTCGAAAGTGTTAGATGGGCCTAATAAAATTAGCTTAACAGCGAGTAACGGAATGGGAATGGGAGCGATGATCATGAGTGGAGTAAAACTACCTCTAATCACAGCAAACTTACCGGGTATGTTTAGTGTAGAACACGTTCATAACGATTAAATTCAATATAAAAGCGGTTGGGTTGAAAAGCTGACCGCTTTAAATATCTCAAAAAATGAAAATAAAACTGAAATTGTTCCTCATTTTACCTTTTTTGTGGAGTTGTTCTAATGATCAAGACGATGTATATCAAAATATTCCGTTGGAGTTCAAAGTGCCATCCAATTTTCCGCCTTTGGCTTATGATTTAACTAATAATCCGCCCACTCAAAAAGGGTTTGAACTAGGTAAAAAACTATTTTATGAAGGACGTTTGGCATCAGATGGAATCGTTTCATGTGGATTTTGTCACATACAAGAGGACGCTTTTACACATCACGGACATTCTTTAAGTCACGGAGTAAATGATGCTATTGGAACTCGAAATACACCTTCAATTCAGAATTTAGGCTATCAAACGAGTTTTATGTACGATGGAGCTACAACTCATTTGGATTTGCAGCCCGTTATTCCATTTACAAGTCCTATAGAAATGAATGGCGATTTTAGTAAAGCTATTGCGATGATGAAAGGAGATGCTGAGTATAGAAAATTATTCCAATTGGCTTTTGCCGATGGGCAAATCAATTCTGAAAATATGCTCAAAGCATTAGGGCAATTTATGGTAATGGTAACTTCGTCCAATTCTAATTTTGATAAATACCGACGCAATGAAGCAGGAGGTACTCTATCCCAACAAGAGCTAGATGGGTATGCTGTTTTTAACCAAAAATGTGCAACTTGTCACGCCACCGATTTATTGACTGATAATTCTTTCCGAAATAATGGGTTACCGGTAAATCCTTTGATTAATGATGTGGGTCGCTTTCGTGTTACGCAATTGGCTCAAGACTTACATAAGTTTAAAGTGCCAAGTTTACGTAATGTTGAAAAAACAGCGCCTTATATGCATGATGGTCGTTTTCTTACACTAGAAGGCGTTTTGGAACACTATAACTCTGGGGTAGAAAATTCGGCGACACTTGACCCAATTCTGAGAACCAATGGAAGATTAGGAATTGCATTAACTACTGTTGAAAAAACGCAATTGATTGCCTTTTTGAAAACGTTAACCGACACTCAGTATTTGACAGATAAACGTTTTTCCGAATATTAATTTTATGTAAATGAAAAAAATAATACTCTTTTTTATCTTGCTTTTTCAATTGGCAAACGCCACCGAAAAAGACAGTTTACAGTTTAGAAACCCGTTTGTAAAATTTCATGATTTTCTGGAAGACGATTGTGATGCTTGTGGGTGTTCTGCAAGTGGGGGCAGTATGGGTTTTGCTTCAATGTTAAATTCTAATTTTATAGGAATTCGCTATTTCAATCAAAACTATAAGTCGACGGATGGTTTGTATAGTAATTCGCTTTGGTATACCGAAAATTTTAATACCACTCAAGTCTGGGCAAGAATTCCTGTGAGGGAGAATCTTCAAATGTCGGTTTTACTTCCGTATCATTCGCACGCTAGATCAACAGCGACAGGAAATCAGGCTATTAGTGGATTAGGGGATGTTACACTTTTGGCGATGTACCGTTTGTATCAAACCCACAAAGACAGCACCTATTTGGTTCACACTTGGCAAATGGGCGGTGGATTGAAACTACCTACAGGAAAATTTAACGAAACCAATTCAGGAGCGATTAACCCAAGTTTTCAGCTAGGAACGGGTAGTTGGGATTATCTTTTGGCAACCGAATATATTGTTAGAAGAAAGCAATTTGGTTTGAATACCCTATTGAATTATATTATCAAAACCGAAAATCAAAAAAGTTATCGTTTTGGGAACCAATTGAATTATGCGGCAACGTTTTTCTATTTATATGAAAAAGACACTTTTTCTTTTGCTCCACAAATAGGTCTGGCTGGAGAAAATTACGAAAGCAATTATCAATACGGACAAAAGTTAAACAAAACTGCCGGAAACGCTTTGTTTGGAAAACTAGGTTTTGAAGTGGGTCGCAATGCTTTTTCTTTGGGTGTCAATGCAATGTTGCCTATCAAGCAAAATTTAACTGGAGGCAATGTCGAGGCGAATTACCGCTGGAGTGTCAATTTGAATTATTCGTTGTAAAACTAAAAAAGGAGCTTCAATTGAAGCTCCTTTATTTATTAGTTTAATTTTACTTTACTATTTTATTTTAAATTTTCTTTAAAAAAAGCTGATAATTTTTCAAATGGAATTTTATCAAGTTTATCATATAAATCTACATGCCCTGAATTCTTAACTTTAAATAATTCTTTTGGTTCAGCTGCAGCCTTATAAGCATCTTCTCCAAAATATTTTGAAAAAGCATTTTCGCCAACAATAATTAAAACTGGTCTAGGAGAGATTTCTTTGATGTTTGTTAAAAGAGGGAAATTCATAAAAGGAAATGCAGATGTATTTGCCCAGCTGCCATTTGAATTTATTGCTCTTTCATGAAATCCTCTTGGGGTTTTATAATATTGCCAATATTCGTTTGCGATTGGATTTGTTGGTTCAGGCTCATTTTTTGTACTTGGTCTATAAGAAGTTTCTCCTGTTTCAGCATCATTCCATCTTTGAAGACTCATTTTTTCTAAGTTTTTTGTTCTATCCTCCAAAGTGCCTTTATCTTCCCACCCCTTTGACATCACTCTTGACATATCGTACATACTCGTTGTTGCAACTGCCTTAATTCGTTTGTCAACTGCAGCTGCACTCAAGCTAAAACCTCCGAAACCACATATTCCGATTATACCAATTTTATTGCGATCTACATTTTTTTGTAAGCCTAAAAAGTCAACTGCAGCACTGAAATCTTCAGTGTTGATGTCAGGAGATCCTATGTTTCGAGTTTCTCCTCCACTTTCACCCGTGAAAGAAGGGTCGAAAGCAATTACAATAAAACCACGTTCAGCCATTTGATTAGCATACAATCCAGATGATTGTTCTTTAACGGCTCCAAAAGGGCCACTAATTGCTAAAGCTGAAAATTTTTCATTTTCTGAATTTTTTGGGATGTATAAATCTCCAGAAATTGTAATTCCATAACGGTTTTTAAAAGTTACTTTTTGCCTAAGAACTTTTTGGCTTAATTCAAAAGTATAATTATTTGTTTTTTCTAATTGGATAATTTCGTCATTTTTAGATTGTGAAAATGTTTGTCCATAAGTTAGTAGAAATATGACTATTGTATTAATGATTTTTTTCATCTTTTTTTTATTTTAAATACTCTTCTTCAGTTACTTTTTCGTTCCATTCAACAATTCCTTTGTCTGTATTTGTAATTATATATAATTGTTGCATACCAGTCTCAGCACTTGCTCCGTGCCAGTGCTTAACATTGGGGGGACATTTTATAACATCTCCTTTTTTAATAATTTCAATAGATTTACCTTCTATTTGATGATAACCAATTCCATCAGTAATAATTAAAATTTGACCGGCTGGGTGACTATGCCATTTTGTTCTGGCTTTAGGTTCAAAATACACATTTCCAACTAGAGTATTATAGATACTATCTTCATCAACGAGTGCTGTTGGATAGGCGTACCCTGTAAAAAAGTCATCAGTTCCTTTTTCTCCTTTAGGAAAAATAAAAGTCAATTCTGGTGTTTTGTTTTTCATATTATTTTGATTACGGTATATTTTTACTTTCAATTTACATTTTGTTAGAATAAAAAAAATATTTTGACAAAACTACATTGATAGTTTAAAATATTTTAAAAGCAATCAAATAGTAACTAACAGAAATCAAACATTTGATTGTCTGTGTTCTGTTGGTGTAACACCACTTATTTTTTTGAATAATGAATTAAAATGGGAAGGGTATTCAAAACCAAGACTATAAGCAATTTCAGAAATGTTCCAATCTGTAAATTTTAACAGGGTTTTAGCTTCGTTAACGATTCGTTCTGAAATATGATAAGTTGTAGATTTTCCGGTAATAGATTTAATAGAACGATTGAGATGGTTCACATGAATAGAAAGTGAAGTTGCATAATCCTGAGGGGTTTTAAGTTGCAATGGACTTTGGGATGTTTCTATTGGAAATTGTCTTTCTAAAAGTTCCATAAAAACCGTTGTAATTCGAGTAGAAGCATTTTTATTTGAAGTAATTTCTTTTGCAGGATTTATTTTTAAAGCCTCGTGTATTAAAATTTGAATATAATTACGTAACAAATCTTTTTTATGCTTGTAATCAGAATCTTGTTCAGTAATCATTTGTTGAAATAAATTACACAAAAATACTTTTTGATTCTCATTAACTGAAAAAATTGGAGTTCCACCAAGGTTAAATAACGGCGAATTTAGTAAACTCTCTGTTCTTTCATTTAGGCTTAAAAAATCTCTTGAAAAAATACATGCAAACCCGTAATTTTTTGTTGATTTTATTTCCCAAGCATAAGGTATATTAGGGTTGCCAAAAAATAAAATTGCGCCATTAACTTCATAACTCCTATCGGCATAGTGCACTACATTGTGTCCAATATCAATACAAATTTTAAAAAACTCTTTACGATTGTAGGAACGAATAACATATTTTTCGCTTTCAATAGCAAATACTTTAAAGCCTTTTACCCTTAATTCACTGTTGAAATCAGAAAATCTATTAATGTTTGTCTTGTTCATATTAGGTTTTCAGCAAAAATATTTTGGTTGAAAATTCAAATTAATTTATCCAATCAATTCCATTATTTTGCTTTCGCCAGCAACACTTACCTTGATCAGTTTGTGTTGGGATAAACCTTTGGTGGCAGCATCCCATTTTTTACCGCTCAATTCTGATTTGGCTTTCAATTCGCCTAAATCCATTTGATTATTGTTAGCTTTCAACAAGTCAACAATTAATTTCTCTTCAGCGGTTAATTCAATTTGAACTTGCTTTTTCTCTGGTCGCATTTGCGGGAAGAACAATACTTCTTGAATGGACGAATTGTTCGTCAAGAACATCATCAATCGGTCCATTCCAATTCCTAATCCAGAAGTTGGCGGCATACCGTATTCTAAAGCACGCAAGAAATCTTCGTCAATAACACCATTCGCTTCATCGTCACCTTTTTCAGCCAAACGCATTTGATCTTCAAAACGTTCTCTTTGGTCAATTGGGTCATTCAATTCAGAGTAGGCATTGGCTACTTCTTTTCCGCACACCATCAATTCAAAACGTTCAGTTAGCTCTGGATTGTTGCGGTGTCTTTTACAAAGCGGACTCATTTCTTTTGGATAATCCGTGATGAAAGTAGGTTGAATATAATTTCCTTCGCATTTAGCACCAAAAATTTCGTCAATCAATTTACCTTTACCCATAGTTTCGTCCACGTCAATCCCCATGCCTTTGGCAGCAACAAACAATTCGGCTTCAGATTTACCAGAAATATCAAAACCTGTAAACTGTTTGATAGCATCAGTCATCGTAACACGAGCATACGGTGCTTTGAAATTGATTTTGTGTTCGCCAAAAGTCACTTCGCTTGTTCCGTTAACCCCAATAGCGCAATGCTCTAGCAGGTTTTCGGTAAAGTTCATCATCCAGTTGTAGTCTTTGTAGGCTACATATATTTCC
>CAZOHO010000051.1:0-13002 GCA_964579755.1 uncultured Flavobacterium sp. | reverse complement strand
AACAGCACTTTCGCCTCAAATTGATTTGGCTACCGAGCCAAGATGGAACCGTTTTATAGGTACTTTTGGCGAAGACCCAAAACTCGCTACAGATATGGCAAGAGCTTATGTAGATGGATTTCAATCGTCTCCAAAAGCGATTGCCGCTTACGAAGGTTGGGGCAATCAAAGTGTGAATGCAATGATCAAACACTGGCCTAGTGGTGGTCCTGAAGAGGGTGGTCGTGATGGGCATTTTGCGTATGGAAAATTTGCGGTGTATCCAGGAAACAACTTCGAAACCCATTTAAAAACCTTTCTTGATGGGGCCTTTAAATTAAACGGAGGGACTAAAAAAGCTTCTGCGGTGATGCCATACTATACGATTTCGTACAACCAAGATAAAAAATACGGTGAAAATGTAGGGAATGGATTTAGCAAATACATTGTAACCGATTTGTTGCGAGATAAATACGGTTATGACGGTGTGGTATGTACGGATTGGTTGATTACCGGTGACGAAGGAAAAACACCAGATGTTTTTGCAGGTAAATCATGGGGAACTGAAAAAATGACTATTGCCGAAAGACATTATAAAGCGATGATGGCAGGTGTGGATCAATTTGGAGGAAACAACGATATTAAACCGGTGCTTGAGGCGTACCAAATGGGAGTAAAAGAACATGGGGAAGCGTTTATGCGCAATCGTTTTGAAAAATCGGCCGTGCGTTTGTTGTTGAATATCTTTAGAGTAGGTTTGTTTGAAAACGCCTATTTGGATCCAGAAGAAACCAAAGCCATTGTTGGAAAACCCGAGTTTATGAAAGCTGGGTATGATGCCCAATTGAAATCCATTGTTTTAATTAAAAACCAAAACAAAACCTTGCCAATTGCTAAAGGAAAAACAGTATATGTTCCAAAAAGAACTACACCACCAGGAATTAATTTCTTTGGATTCCCAACACCAGAAAAAACAGAATACCCGGTTAATTTAGAACTGATTAAAAAATATTACAACGTAACAGACGACCCTGCAAAAGCTGATTTTGCTATGGTATTTATCAAAAGCCCTGTAAGTAATGGGTATAGCAGAGCCGATAGAGAAGCAGGAGGAAATGGCTACATGCCAATTAGCTTGCAATTGAAAGACTACACTGCGGTAGATGCTAGAGCCCAAAGTATTGCGGCAGGAGATCCTGTGGTAGACCCAACCATTACGAATCGTTCGTATTTGAATAAGACGTCAAAATCCAATTCGTATCCAGATTTGAATACCATTTTAGATACTAAAAAAGCAATGAATGGGAAACCAGTACTGGTTACTATTACCATTTCTAACCCGATGGTTTTTGGCGAATTTGAAAAAGACGCTGATGCTATTGTAGGAGAATTTGGAGTACAAACCGAAGCTTTATTAGATATTATTTCTGGAAAAGTAGAGCCTTCAGGATTATTGCCATTGCAAATGCCGATCGATATGACCACTGTTGAAAAACAGTTTGAAGATGTGCCACACGATATGATTCCGTATAGAGATTCAAACGGGAATATATATGATTTTGGTTTTGGATTGAACTGGAAAGGGATAATCAAAGATGCTAGAACAGCAAAATATCACGTTAAAAAATAATTAACGCAAAAGCCATTTACAAAAGAGTAGATGGCTTTTGTTTTTTGAAACTATTTAATCAGTACTTTTATAAGTAGAACCTAACAACCAAAACCTATGAAAAAAGTAAATAAATTAATCATTATCCTTTTACTTCTTAACGGCATTGCCTATTCGCAAACTACGGTATCAGGAAAAGTGTCGAATTATAAAAATAAACCAGTATCGGGTGCAATATTGTATTTAGACTCCATAGCTACCCAAGTAGCGACGAATAAGTTGGGAGAATATACTTTAGTTGTTCCTGAAAATGTGAAAACTTTGAAAGTATACTCTAAAAAATACGGTTGGTTGAGTAGTGCCTACGCTAAAGAAACCAAAATGGATTTTATGTATTTAGATACTGAACCAACAACTGATAAATCACTAACACCTCCGAATGGTTTAAAACCCGGAAAAGACAAAACTACTGTTTCATATCGAACAATTTATGACATGATGCGCGGTCGAATTGCAGGGGTAGTAGTGCAACAAGACAATACTATTATTATTAGAGGAGTTAATTCGATAAAAAACAATTCTGAACCTTTGTTTGTGGTAGACGGAAATGTAGTTTCTAGTATTGATTTTATTGTACCTAACGAAGTGCTTAGTATTAATGTATTGAAAGATGCTGAAGCGTCAATCTATGGCTCAAGAGGTGCTAGCGGTGTAATTGTAATCAAATTGAAAAAATAATAAAATTTAATATAAATACAAACAAGTATTGTTTGATAAGTATAATAATTAATTTGAATTATATTATTTTTATACTTATTAAATAAGGATTTTTGTGTTTTAATAAAAATCAAGTTGTTTGTTTTATGTCACAAATTAAAAATTCAAAGCTGCGAATAGCTGCAGTTCTAATAGGATTATTTTTCGCCACATTTGTTTTTTCGCAAGAGGCGTCTAAAATCAGAACTTTTTCGGGTGCGATTACTGCAACCAATAACGGAATATCTTTGTTGCCTACTTTTTCTTTGGGAAAACCCGCCGCTATTTTTGATTTTTCTATTAAGTCAAAAAGATGGAGTTTTGACCCCCAATTGCGATTTTCCTTAGAGGGCAAACCGTGGTCTTTTATTTTTTGGGGACGCTATAAAATAGTAAATGAATCAAAATTCAAATTAAGTGTAGGCGCTCATCCGGCTATAGCGTTTAAAGAACAAAAGGTATTGTCTTTAAATGGAGATGCTAAAATGATTTTGAATGCATATCGTTATACGGCTACTGAGATAGCACCGAATTTAATTCTTTCCAAAAATCTAAGTATTGGGATGTATTATTTGTATTCACATGGTTGGGATGTAGGGACAACGACTAACACCCATTTTGTCACTTTGAATAGTACAATTGCTAATGTAAAAGTATTGCCAGAAACCTTTTTGAAGTTACAACCCCAATTGTACTATCTGAAAATGGACAGCAAAGACGGTTATTATGTTTCGTCTACATTCACATTGACAACTCCTAAAAGTCCGCTTGCAGTTTCTTCTATCGTTAATAAAGCGATTCAGACAACTATTTTAGGCAAAGATTTTGTTTGGAACATGTCTTTGATTTACAACTATTAATAGTGGTTAACAAAAGGTAATTCGGTATGGAAAAACCAGAATCATTAGCTGATTTTTATAAAAATAAATTCGATTGGATGCCCGATAATTTTAAAAATGAAATGGGGCATTTCAATGTGTTTACTTTGGAACCTTTTATAGGAGAAAAAGCGCAGCCTATTCCGTACAAACGTCGTGATTTTTATAAGATTAGTTTGGCTAAAGGGAACAGTAAAGTCTATTTTGCAGATCAGGTAGTAGAAGTAAAAAAACAGGCACTGTGTTTCTCTAACCCTCAGATTCCCTATAAATGGGAACATTTAGAAGAATACAGAGCGGGTTACTTTTGCATTTTCAATACGCATTTTTTTCATCAATTTGGCAACCTCAATCAGTACCCCGTTTTTCAACCGAATGGCACCCATATTTTTGAATTGACGGAGGATCAAGTGGCCAAAATAGAACCGATTTTCCAAAAAATGGTGGACGAAATCAACTCAGATTACGTTTATAAATACGATGTGTTGCGCAATTTGGTTTTTGAGTTGTTGCACTTTGCCATGAAGATGGAGCCGTCCGCTAGTTTGGAAAACAAACAGTGGAACGCCTCGCAACGAATAACGACTTTGTTTTTGGAATTATTGGAACGTCAATTTCCAATAGATGATGCGCATCAAAAAATGCAACTGCGCACGGCGTCTGAATTTGCGAGCCAACTCAATGTACACGTGAATCATTTGAACCGAGCCATTAAAGAAGTAACTCAAAAAACGACTTCCCAACTTATAGCAGAACGAATAGCGCAAGAAGCTAAAATTTTGTTGAAACACAGTCTTTGGAATGTAGCTGAAATTGGTTTTGCTTTAGGTTTTCACGAAGCAACGCATTTCAATAGCTTCTTTAAAAAACAAGTTGGCTTATCTCCTTTGAGATTTAGAAAAGAGTGATTTGGGTTAAAGTTTAATGGTATTATTCTTTAGAAGTACCAATCAATAATACTTTAGTTTCAAACTGTTCTCTAGGTCCTTTAGCCTTGTTTTTTATTTGAGAACGGTAGTTGTAGATGGTAGAGGCGGAGTAGCGTAAGAAATCGGCAATTTTAGCACTGTCTTTGATTCCAAGTCGAATCAGCGCAAAGATACGCAACTCAGGATTTAAAAGTTCCCCTTTTTTGATGGTAATACTCTCTGGGTCGTTCAGCAAAGCCTTAAATTCCTCCACAAAAGTAGGGAAAAGTTGCATAAAGGTTTGGTCAAATTGAGCGTAGAATTCTTTCAATTCTTTGTCGATAAATGCTTTTGACTTAACGGTACTCACTAAGTCATTTACTTTTCCTGCTGTAGCCATCACCTTTAGTTTTTGGCTGTATTCTTCCATTTTTCCAATATAGATAGAACATTGATCCATATAACGACCAATATAAATTTCTTTGAGTAAACTTGTTTCGGCCAATTCTAAATTGGTTTGATTGAGTTTATCGTTAAACCCTTGAAGTTGCTGGTTCAATACCGAAAGTTGGTTGTTGGCTAATTCCACGCTTTTTTGGGCTTTTGCTAATTTTTTCATTTGTTTGAATAGCAAGATAAGGACTCCTAACAAAAACAGCGATAAAACACTCACGCTGATTAAAAAAACAATCAACTGAGATTTAGACGATTTGTTTTTGGCTTCATAGGTTTCGTTAATGATGGGTAACATCTTCGAAATTTCGTAGGTTCGCAGTTTTGAATTACAAAAAACGGCATCGTCTAAGGAACGTTTAATATATTCGTAAGCCGATTCAATTTCGCCTTCTTCGTACAATATGAAAGCGAGTTCTCGAAGAGAAATATTTTCTTTTTTAACCAATTCTAAATCAGAAATAGCAGAAATGGCCAACCATTTTTTCTCTTGCTCTTTGTCTTGTTTGACCTTGTAATTTTCTGAAATTAGATACGCAATTACCGCCCTATTTGGGTCGGTTTTGGGTATTTTTTCAAAATGTGGAGTCAACAAATTAATAGCTTTCGGGTATTTTTTTTGAGCAAATAATTGTACTGATGAGGCAATTATAAATTCGATAGAATTTGTTGACAAATGCGCTATAGCTTTATCTCTATATTTGGCGCCAAGTTGGCTGTATTTTATTTTTTCTTCTTTACCATTGGCATAACCTGAAAGTCCGCCATAAATAATTCTTTTTGTCCAATAGAATTCTCCTTTTAAAGCAGAAACTAACTTAGACTCCATTGGGTCTAGAATTTCTAAAGCTTGATTGTACATTCCGAGTGTGCCTAGAATAGAAGCTAAATTAAGTTGGGCTTTGCCTATTTGATTACTATTGCCAGTTGTGTAGGCAATTTGTAAACTTCTTTTGGCATATACTAACGCAGAATCCGACTGATAAGATTTATACTCATCGTATAGTTTTTCGTTGAGCGAATAGCGAATTTCATTGGATGACGCAGTACGAAGACGACTTTTGAGCTGATTGATTGCACTATTTTTTTTGTTTAAATACAAAGGTTCATCAGCAAGGGTTTGATCTAGTTCTTTTTTCAAAAGGTCAAAAGAATCCTGTGCCAATAAAGAATTGGATATAAAAAGTAAAAGTAAAAAGAACCAATAATTTTTAAACACAGCTTTCACGAGTTGCTAATAATTAAACACGAATTTAAGCATCTTTTATTTTACGCATTCCAACACCAGTTTTTCTAATTTTTTCAATTGGTGTTCCAAAATCGTAAATCTGACTTTAATTATTCATTTGTTACGTATAGATGTCGAATAATTTCCGAAATCAACCCTGTCCAACCCGTTTGATGGTTCGCGCCAAGTCCTTTTCCTGTATCGCCATCAAAATATTCGAAGAACAAATGATTTTTATGGAATGCAGCATCTTTTTGGAATTTATCATACTCCCCATACATTGGTATTTTTTTATTGGAATCAGGTACAAAAAGAGCTAATAGTCGTTTAGATACTTCTTCGGCAGCTTCTTTGATATTCATCATTTTTCCAGAATTAGTAGGGTATTCTACCTCATAATCTGGCCCGTAATAATTAGAAAATTTCTCCAAAGAGTCCAAAATCAAATAATTCATTGGGAACCAAATAGGTCCTCTCCAATTCGAATTACCACCAAACATATCCCCAGTGGCTTCGGCAGGAGTATAATCTACTTGTATCATTCCACCTTCATAATTAAACTGATACGGATGGTCTTTGTGGTATTTTGAAAGCGAACGAATGCCGTAATCCGATAAAAATTCCGTTTCGTCAAACATACGTTTCATAATCATTTTCATTCGGTGACCTCTCAAAATAGCCAGTAAACGGGTTTCGCCTGAACCAGGATTGTCCCAACTCGAAACTAAACTTGCTAAATCAGGGCGGTTGTTCAACACCCATTCCACACGACGTTTGAATTCAGGTAATTTCTCCAAAAGTTCTGGGGTTAATACCTCTACTGCAAATAGCGGAATTAAACCTACCATGGAGCGTACTTTTAGTAATTCGGCATTACCATTAGGTTTGTGTAACATATCGTAGTAAAACTGATCGTCTTCGTCCCAAAGGTTGAGTTTGTCTCCTCCGATAGCTTGCATCGCTCCAGCAATATGCAAATAATGCTCAAAAAACTTCGATGCCATATCTTGATACACTGGATTTTCAATGGCAATTTCGCAAGCAATACGCAACATATTCAGGCTATACATTGCCATCCATCCCGTTCCGTCTGCTTGTTCCAAATGCCCACCTGTTGGTAAATCGGCAGAGCGATCAAACACACCAATATTATCCATTCCGAGGAATCCACCACCGAAGATGTTATTCCCTCCTTCGTCTTTCAAATTGACCCACCAAGTGAAGTTGAGTAATAATTTATGGAAAATGCGTTCTAAGAAAACAGTATCTCCTTTGCCACCATTCATTTCCTTGTCAATCTCATACACTTTCCAAGTGGCCCAAGCGTGTACTGGCGGATTAACATCCGAAAACGACCATTCGTAAGCCGGAATTTGGCCGTTAGGGTGCATATAATATTCTCGCAAGATGACGGATAGTTGTCTTTTGGCAAAATCAGGGTCTAATCGAGCCAAAGGCAGCGTGTGAAAAGCCAAATCCCAAGCAGCAAACCAAGGATATTCCCATTTGTCAGGCATGGATAAAATATTGGCTGCATAAAGGTGTTTCCAAGCGTTATTTCTCCCTTTTTTGCGTTCTGCATCTGGTTTTGGCATAGCAGGGTCGCCTTTAGTCCATTCAAAAACATTGAAGTAATACCATTGTTTGGTCCAAAGCATTCCAGCATAAGATTGACGCTGAATGGACTTTAAATTGTCGTCCTCAATTCCTTTTTGAAGCGAAGCATAAAACTCATCAGCTTCGATTTGGCGTTGTTCAAAAATTGCATCAAAATCAGCAAAAGCGTTTTCTGGAGTTTGATTAGTAAAACGTAGTTTAAAAACTTTTTTTCCATTGCCAGGAATAGTCTGAGTATATTTTGCAGAAGCTTTGGTCCCAATATGATTGGGATTAATGGCTTCTGTTTTTTTGTTTACAATGTAGTCATTGATACCGTCCTTGGTGTAGTGACTTAAATTGGGCGAATTGTATAGTTTTTCAAAGTTAGTTTCGTTATCACAAAACAAGAATTCATCGGCTGCTTCAGCATATAATTTGAATCTTCCCACCACTTGATGGTTAACTTCAATATGTGATTTTCCAATGCCTGTTAAACTCGGTTTGTGTTTGTAGTTTTCGTACCCCCAACACCAAGTATTTCTGAACCAAACGGTTGGTAAAACGGTAATTGGAGCCGCAATTTTAGAGCAATTTTCAACAGTAATTTTGATTAATAGATCTTGCTCATCAGCTTTGGCATATTCCATCGAAATGTCAAAATAAGCATCGTTGTCAAAAATACCGGTATCAAGCAATTCGTATTCAGGCTCTAGTCGGGAACGTTTTTTGCTTTCTTCTACCAATTTAGAATACGGAAATGCTGCTTGAGGGTATTTGTACAACATTTTTTGGTAAGAGTGAGTAGGAGTAGAGTCTTGGTAATAATAGATTTCTTTTACATCTTCTCCGTGGTTGGACTCGCTTCCAGTTAAACCAAAAAAGCGTTCTTTTAAAATATGGTCGTTATGATTCCAAAAAGCAAAAGCAAAACAAACGTGCTGCTTCTTATCTGAACTTCCTCCACTTCCTTCTTCGCCCCAGCGGTACGCTTTGGAACGTGCCATATCATGCGTAATACTATTCCAAGCATCGCCCCCTTTAGAGTAATCTTCTCTTACGGTTCCCCATTGACGTTCTGTAAGGTAAGGTCCCCATTTTTTCCAACCTTTATTGTCGTTTCGTAGTTTTAATCGTGCTCTCTCTGCGCCTTTCTCTGACATGATAGTGTATTCTAAATTTGGTGTTGCAATTTATATAAATACACTTTAAAAACAGCTGAATATTCTGCAAAAATCCTCTTCATTTAATTTCAAAAGTGTATTTTTTGCGCATTTATTAGTTCAATATTGTTTGTCTGAAAATCGGATTAAACTAAAAGGAGAATAATTGAAAAAGAATACAGGAGATTAGAGTAAAAACAAAAAATCCGTTTTCAGATAATGAAAACGGAAATCAGTATTTATAAAAAATAATATTGAAAAGAGTGGGGACACTTTTACAAGGCAAATATACGACATCTTGTAATATGATTTCAGTTTGAATTTATGGTGTGGGTTAAAGAGCAAGGTGATTTGTATTAAAAAAATTTACTTTTTTACTTTCGAAATCTATTTTGCGTCTATTTTTTAGGATTGCGAAATTAGCCTGACAGGGGTTAAAACACATATTTTTTGAACCAAAATAAATGAAAAAACATTTTTGATAAAAGATTTTTTAATTTTAGTGAAATAAGAAAAAATCTGTAAATCAGATATTTAATATTTTTTTTAAAGTTTAAAATTCTAATTCAGCAGAAATTTTCATGAAAAAATTAATTTTTTTTGAAAAGTTGTAAAATCACAACTTTTTTTAAAATCAGATGCTTTTACTTTGGAATCAGAAAATCAAAACAATCAAAAAGCGATTAATGTAGTTTTGTGTTGGACTTAAAAAAAAAGATTGATAATTTAAAAAATAATGATTAGAAGAGATGTGGGGACATTTATAACAGTATGAATTTTTTATTAAAATCATGTAGTGTTTTTCTAATCATTTTCCATGTAAGTTGAATTTAATATAGCGTATTGATTTAGTTTCTTAGGCTATTTCTTCACACATGGGAAATCAAGTATCATACTGGCTAACCTCTTGCCAGTATGGTTTTGATTTTTTAAGTATAATTTCTGCAACTATTTAAAAATAGCATATAAAGTATTCTCTGTAATTAACTAGAAATGAATATCTTAAAATACATTATAAACGAAGAGAATATTCCGATTATTTTTAGTGCAAAAATAATGCATCAAGAAATCATGCAAAAAGGCATAGCTGCGGGTTTTCTTATTCTAAATTATGATGTAGATACTAATATTTTTATTGTGAAGTGCTTTGGCGAAAGCACGTCACTTAATTTAAAAGTTTCTAATCAAGATGAACTAATCATAAGCAACTACTTGAACAGGCAATTTTATACCTTAGGACATTTGCCTGATGAAATTCAATTGAGCTAATTTGTTCATAATAGTGCCCCTTTTTTATGTTTCCCTATAATTTTACTTAAGTAGGTAGTATCAACTCCTAAAAAAGAGGCTAATTGTTTTTGACTTAATCGATTAAAAACATCAGCTTGTTTTTCGTATAGATAATTAAATCTATTTTCTGCATTCATAAAACGCAAAGCACTTGCTTGTTCTTGGTATTCACATAATTTATTAAAGAGCTCGTTTGTGGCAAATAAAGCTGCTTTATGATTGTTTTTCATTATAAAATCTAAGGTTGATTTTTTGATGGAAATAATTTCGCAATCTTCTAATGCATCAATAAAATGCTCGCTAGGTTTCTGTCTATGGTAGCTACTTACGGAAGTGATAAAATCGCCTTCTTTTACAAACCAAGTATTGACTTCTTTACCTTCGTTTATGATGTAAACTCTGAGAAGGCCTTTTTGCACATAAAAAATTTCTTTACAAACTTCTCCTTCTCTCAAGAGGCATTCTTTTTTCTTGTATTTTTTGGTAAATAGTAAAGAAACGAGTTTCTCAACGATATGGCGTTCTTTTTTTTGATAGGAAATTCCGGACTCTACTATTTTTTCAATAAGATTCATACAATGGGGGCAGATTTAGGATGGGGGTTAAATAACTTTTTTTATAGAATTTTCTTCATCAAGATTTTTGAATTGATTTACAATTTTACTGAGATAGGTACTATCAACACCTATGTATGAAGCAAGATGTTTCTGGCTAAGTCGGTTTAATATTTTAGGTTTTTTTTCTTTTAGAAAAAGATATCTTTTTTCTGAGGTCATATAGCGCAACATATCACATTGGTCGGAGTATTCACAAAGGTTATCGAAAAGTTCATCGATTGCAAATAGTGCAAACTTGTGATTGTTTTTCAAAACCATAAAGGCAATGTCTTTGCGAATAGTTAATACCACACTGTCTTCTAATGCTTGAATGTATTCATTAGTTGGAATTTCTTTATGAAAACTTTTTAGGGAGGTAATAAATTCTCCTTCTTGAACAAACCAGGTGTTTACTTCTTTATCATCATTTAATAAATACACTCTAAACAGTCCTGATTGAACGTAAAAAATATGTTTGTTTATATCGCCAGCATTTAAAATATGGTCGCCTTTTTTAATTTTTTTACTAAAAGGCAAGGTTGCTAATTGTTCTAAAAGCGGTAAGTCTTTTTTCTTAAAGAATTTTTCTAAGCCAAGCACTCGGTCGATAATATTCATATGATAATTTTTGGTTGTCTTAAATGGCTTTTTTTATTGAAGATTCTTCCTCAGTATATTTATAGTTATTGATAATTTTACTCAAATAAGTAGTATCGACACCTAAATAAGAAGCTAGGTGCTTTTGGCTTATTCGATCTATAATATCTTTTTTTTGTGTTTTTAGGTAGGCATATTTTTCTTCACCAGTCATCATTCGTAACATATTTGATTGTGCTGCAAACTCGGCAATATTTGACATCATTTCATAAACAGTAAACAGCGCTAATTTGTGATTATTTCTCAATAACATAAGCCAAGTTTCTTTTTTTATGGACATAATTACCGAGTCTTCCATAGCTTCTATATATTCTTCGGAGGGAATCTCGTAGTGAAAACTATGGCAAGCATAAACAAACTCACCTTCTTTTACAAACCAAGTATTAACTTCTTTCCCATCATGAATATAGTATACCCTAAGCAATCCTTTTTGGACATAGAACATTCTATCATTAACTTGACCTTCTCGTAATAAGAGTTCTTTCTTCTGTATTTTTTTGCTAAAAAGGAAAGCAGCTAGTTTTTCTACTAAAAAAAGATCTTTTTTGGTAAAAAAGCGATTGCCTTGGAGTGCTTTTTCAATTATATTCATTTTTGTGGTATTTGGGTTACAGTTTTTATACTTTATAACTAGAAATAATTTTACTTAAATAAGTGGTTTCAATTCCCAAAAAGGAAGCGATGTGCTTTTGGCTTAACCGTTCTAATATTTCTGGTTTGTTTGTTTTTAGGAATTCATATTTTTTTTCTGCAGATAGAATTCGCAATGATTGGCATTGATCACTATATTCACATAATTTTATGTAAAGTTCATTAATGGCAAACAATGCTAATTTATGGTTGTGTTTTAGTACCATGTCATAAGTGCTTTTTTTGACAGTTATTATTTCACAGTCTTCAATCGTTTGAATAAATTCTTTGCTTGGAATGCCATAATAATAACTATTTACCGAAGAAATAAATTCATCTTCTTTCACAAACCACGTATTAATTTCTTTTCCTTCGTATTCAAAATAGACTCGTAATAATCCTTTTTTTACGTAAAAAATAGTATCATTTACTTCTCCAGCTTTAAGAAGAAATTCTTTTTTTTTAATTTTTTTCGAGAAAAGAAATGATGCTAATTGTTTTAAAACAGGTAAATCGATTTTTTTATAAACCAATTCTTTGGTTTGTTTTTCTTTTTTTTCATTCATGGGTTTAAGATTTGGGAGTTTGGGAATCTTTTTATTGCAATCATTTAGGAGTTTATAGATTGCTAATTATTAAGTTTATTGGGTATTATTAAGCTTGATCTTCCAACAAATATATAAAAAAAATAATTTTTTTTCGAAAAGTTGTGATTTTACAACTTTTTTTAAAAGTAGGGAGTTTATTTTTGGCGAATAGAAAATAAAAAAAAGAAATCAAGATTTAATAGACAAAGGGATTATGATACGAACACGTTTTTTTTCAAAAAAGACTGAGTTGCCCAAAGTTGGTTATGACGAGATAATTCATTTCTATAAAATGTTATTAAAGATTAAAAAACGCCATCCTAATTTCAATATTGAAAAGATAATGAAAAAATTATATCCCAATTTTAAATTAGATAAGAGCTTTTAAATAGTATATTATGATTCGATAAATTGCCCCTAAACTAAATCCCAAACTTATTTTAAATCAATCATAATTTAAATTAGCCGCAATTGCGGCTAATTTAACAATATAATGAGTTTTTTAACCTATAAATTGTTAACACATTATTTAATTATAAGGTTTTTTATCTAAAAACTCGTACTATTGTTAAACTAGAGATAAAATAATTAATTTTGCAAAGAATACCACCACGAATATGTATAATTTTCTTATTTGTTTACTTCTAACATCTGTTTGTTTAGGTCAAAAGT
>CAZOHO010000050.1:0-13166 GCA_964579755.1 uncultured Flavobacterium sp. | reverse complement strand
GAATCATGCACATTTCTTTGGCTTTCTTGAATGAAGGAGACCAAGTGTTGATTCCGAATCCAGGATATCCAACCTATACTTCCGTGACGAATTTAGTAGGAGCGATTCCGGTGTATTATGATTTGAAGGAAAGTACTAATTGGGAACCTGATTTTGACGCTTTAGAACAATTGGATTTGTCCAAAGTGAAAATCATGTGGGTAGGTTATCCACACATGCCAACGGGAGCGAGAGGCAGTTTGGCTTTGTTTGAAAAATTAGTGGCTTTCGCCAAAAAGCACAGCATTTTGTTAGTCAATGACAATCCGTACAGTTTTGTTTTAAACGATAATCCAATGAGTTTATTACAGGTTGAAGGCGCCAAAGAAGTGGCTTTAGAACTGAATTCGTTGAGTAAAACCTTCAATATGGCAGGATGGCGTGTAGGAATGGTTTTAGGAAATGCCGCTTGTATTGATGCTGTATTGAAAGTGAAAAGTAATATGGATAGCGGTATGTTTTATGGCATCCAAAAAGGAGCTATTGCCGCGTTAAAAAGTGATGCTTCTTGGTTCGAATCGATGAACGCTATTTATAGAAAGCGTCGTGTTTTAACCGAACAATTGGCAGAAAAATTAGGTTGTGAAGTCTATAAAGAAGGAGTAGGTTTGTTTGTTTGGGCAAAATTGCCAGCGGGAATTAGCTCTGCAGAACAGTTTATCGACCAAATTTTATACGAGAAACATATTTTCATTACGCCAGGAACTATTTTTGGAAGTAATGGAGAAGGATACATTCGATTTGCACTTTGTGTAAAAGAAAAAAAAGTACAAGAAGCAATAGATAGATTTTAATCAAATGAAAGTAGTTGTAATAGGTATAGGTTTAATAGGCGGTTCGATGGTTTTGGACATCAAAGCGCTGCATCCAGAAGCGACTATTTTGGGGATTGATGCCAATGAAAACCATTTGCAACAAGCTATTGATTTAGGCGTGGTTGAAAAAGCAGGAACTACCAAAGATTTAGCCGATGCTGATTTTGTGATTGTTTCGGTTCCTGTAGATATTGCTTTGGTGGTGTTGCCGCAAGTATTGGACACTGTTGGAGATAATACGATTGTTTTTGAAGTCGGTTCCACCAAGTTGCCTATTTGCGAAGCAGTAGCCAATCATCCTAAGCGACGCAATTACATTGCAACGCATCCGATTGCAGGAACGGAGTTTTCTGGTCCTTCGGCAGCAATAAAAGGATTGTTTCAAGGGAAAACGAATATTATTTGTGAGGTAGAAAAGACAACCTTCAAATTACAAGAAAAAGCCTTGCAATTGTTTACCGCTATGGGAATGCGAATTCGGTATATGGACCCACAATCGCATGACAAGCATATTGCCTATGTATCGCATTTGTCGCACATTAGTTCGTTCATGTTAGGGAAGACAGTAATTGACAAAGAAACCGAAGAACAAGACATTTTTGATATGGCGGGTAGTGGATTTGAAAGTACGGTGCGTTTAGCAAAAAGTTCCCCAGCGATGTGGACACCTATTTTCAAACAGAATAAAAAACAAGTGGTAAATACTTTAGAAGAATACATTTCTAATTTATCAAAGTTCAAAGCATTATTAGAAAACGATGATTTTGATGCGATTTACCACGAAATGCAAAGTGTGAATAAAATAAAAGAAATATTAAACGGAATAAACATTAAAAAGTAATTTTAGAAAAGATGGAGAATAGTAAAGAAATGAGAAATTGGTTGGATGCATTTAAATTAGATCATCCATTAGTTATTGCAGGACCATGTAGTGCTGAAACTGAAGAGCAAGTATTAAAAATTGCTCACGAATTGAAAGATTCAGATGTAAGTGTTTTTAGAGCAGGAATTTGGAAACCAAGAACACGTCCAGGAGGATTTGAAGGTGTGGGTGAAATTGGATTAAAATGGTTGAAAAAAGCCAAAGAAGAAACAGGTTTGTTAATGGGTACTGAGGTAGCTACTGCAGCACACTGTAAATTGGCTTTGGAATACGATATTGATGTTTTATGGGTGGGAGCGCGTACAACTGCGAATCCATTTGCAGTTCAAGAAATTGCAGATACTTTAAAAGGAACGGATAAAATTGTTTTGATTAAAAACCCAGTAAATCCAGATATGGCTTTATGGTTAGGTGGTGTAGAGCGTTTGTATGCTGCTGGTATTAAAAAATTAGGAGTTATTCATAGAGGTTTCTCTACCTACCAAAAAACAAAATACAGAAACATTCCTGAGTGGCAAATTGCTATCGAATTGCAAAATAAATTCCCTGATTTGCCTTTAATCATTGATCCATCACACATCACAGGAAACCGTGATATGATTTTGGAAGTGACTCAAGAAGCCTTGGATTTGAACTATGATGGTATGATTATCGAAACGCATAATGATCCTGAGAATGCGTGGAGTGATGCTGCTCAACAAGTAACACCTGCTGCTTTAAAACAAATTTTCAAAGATTTGAAAATCAGAAAACAAAGTGGCGATACAGCTGATTTTGAAAACAAAATGACAAAATTAAGAGCCAATATTGATGTGTTAGATGCTAATTTATTGGAATTACTTGGAAAACGTATGCAAGTAGCCTCTGAAATTGGTCAAGTGAAAAAAGATGCCAACGTAGCGGTTTTACAAAACAGTCGTTGGAATGAAATCCAAGCAAAAATGGTTGCTGAAGGTGCTAAAAAAGGATTGTCTGAAGAATTTATCATTAAATTATTCAAAGGAATTCACCAAGAAAGTATCGAACAACAAGAAAAAATATTGAATTCCTAATTCGTATTTTTCAATTTATAAAATCCTCACAGTTCATTGAATTGTGAGGATTTTTTTGTTTTTTAAATATTAAATGAATCTTACAATCTGTAAGATCTGCCGGAAACATTAGTCACTAACAGATTTTGAAAATTAAACAAAATAAAATAATTATCTTTATAACCTTTAGTTGGTTCTTTTACTTTATTCAATATAAACCTTAATTTTAATGTCATGAAATTAAAATTGTTCTCATCTGCATCGAGCATTTTTCAAATGAATTTGAATGTTTTGCTTTTTTTTATAGTTTTTATTGGGGTAAAATGTTTTGCACAAAGTCCTGAACTAACCGTTAAAGGTGATGATGCAGAAAAAGTGAGAATGAATAAGCTTCTTGTCAATGTGAAAGTGGTGGGAAATATTGCTTACACAACTGCCGAAATGCACTTTTTTAATTCGGGAAGTCGCCAGGTGGAAGCAGAACTTATTTTTCCGTTACCGGAAAATGTATCGGTTTCAAGATATGCTATCGATATTAACGGAAAAATGCGAGAAGCTGTGCCCGTGAATAAAAATAAAGGAAAACAAGTTTTTGAAGCCGTCGAACATCGTCGCGTTGACCCAGGATTATTAGAGAAAGTAGATGGAAATAATTTTAGAACCAGAATTTATCCGTTGATGCCAAACGGAGAGCGAATCGTAATAATAGGATACGAAGAAGAACTTTTGACATTTGATAAAAATAATCTGACATATCAATTAGTAAGTCGCTATCCTAAAAAGCTAGACAAATTTGAAATGAATATTTCAGTTTTAGGAACTGAAGTAGCTCCAATAATTGCTGAAAATTCTTCTGATGAAATTGCTTTTTCAAAGTGGAATCAAAGTTTTCAGGCTTCTATCAAAAAAGAAAATTTTCAACCTTCTGAAAAATTAGTTTTTAAAATACCAATCCAACAAAATATTCCAAGCATTTTGATGCAGAATGTTGGTGGACAATATTATTTTTATGGAAGTACATTTATCCAAGGAAATAAAATCGCTAATAAAATACCAACTTCAATTGGTTTAATCTGGGATAATTCTTTAAGTTATAAAACTAGAGATTTAAAAAAGGAATTGGCTTTGCTGGATGCTTATTTTCAGAAAATAAAAAACACAAAAGTAACACTGTACTTTTTGAATTATACTTTTGAAAAACAAAAAGAGTATGTTGTTACAGATGGAAATTGGACTGAATTAAAAGCAGTTTTAGAAACAACAAAATACGATGGCGGAACTCGATTTTCGCAAATAAATTTCACCAATAACGATGAATATTTACTCTTTTCGGACGGGCTTTCGTCTCTTAGTGAAAATGTTTTACCAAAGACAAAAAAATCAATTTACACCATAACTTCCTCCGTTTCAGCTGATTTTGCTTTTCTAAATTATACCGCGATGCAAACAGGCGGTAATTTTGTTAATTTAAATCAGATAAATACAGAGATAGCTTTAGATAAATTGATAAATGCAAATTTAAAATTTTTAGGAATAAAGGAGAATTTAACATTAACAGATTTGTTTCCAATTGAAGGAACGACAGTTTCAGGGAATTTTAGTTTCTCGGGAATTTCATTGAATCCAAAAAATGAAATTACCTTGTTATTTGGTTATAAGAATGAAATAGCTATAGAAAGAAAAATTACACTTGATGCTTTGGTTCAAAACACCAACGACGTCAATATAGAAAAACTATGGGCACAGAAAAAAATCGCGAATCTTGATTTTCAATATGCTAAAAATGCAGATGAAATTGAACTTTTGGGTAAGAAATATGGCATTATAACCAAGAATACATCACTGATTGTTTTAGAAGATATTCATGATTATATTTCTTATGATATTATTCCGCCAGCAGAATTGCGTGCAGAATTTGACCGAATTAAAAAACAGGAACAGGATAATAATTTGGCGCAACAAAAAAATAATTGGGAAAGCATCCAGAGTTATTATGAAGGATTAAATACTTGGTGGAAAAAAAATATTAAATACCAAGGTCAGAAAATTGCATCTAAGTATAAATATAAAAGAGAGACTCCGTTAACAAGGCGAGTAGCGAATGAAACAATACAAGGAGATCCTAATGCTGAATTAACCGTTGAACCAGTTGGAAATGGGGCAGCAAGTATAGTTATAGAAGAAAATAATGTGAATAATGTTCCTCCTCCACCTCCTGCACCCAAAGTTGACATGGTTAAATATGTTAAACCCGTTGTGGCGAAGGCAGAGGAAACTACTGAAGAACCACAAAAAATCGAAATTATAAAAGATATAAAAGATAAAAAAGTTGGGCTTGAAGAAGTTGTCGTGGTAGGATATGGAGTTCAGAAAAAATCAAATGCAACAGCTGGTTACTTTGCAAAAGAAACAATTGAACCAGGACTTACAAATAACTTGGCACAAGCACTAAATAATGTGAGTTCGGAGCTTAAAAATTCTGTGAGTGATACTCTAACTTTTGATTCTAAGAATAACGACAAAACATGGAATCCTGATCGATTGTATTTAAAAGCTTTGGCAAAAGCACCAAAAGAAAAACAGTATGATTTGTATATAGAATTAAGAAATGCACAAGAAAGAAATCCAAGTTTTTATTTTGATGTGGCACATTTTTTCTACAATCAGGGCAATGTTAAAAAAGCATTGCAAGTTATTAGTAATATTGCCGATCTGGGTTTAGAAAATCATCAGCTTTATAAAACGCTTACTTATACATTGCGTCAATGGAAAGATTATGAAGATGCTTTGTTTACAGCAAAACAAGTTGCAAAATGGAGAGAACATGAACCGCAAAGTATAAGAGATTATGCAATGACCCTTGAAGATGCTGGAAAATATCAAGATGCTTTTGATCAATTGATTAAAGCTTTGGAAGTGAATTATTATGGTGAAATGAGTGGGCAATATGAAGGTGTTGAAGATATTATATTAATGGATTTAAACCGTTTAATAATAGAGCATAAAGGTTTGAAAACAGACAAATTGACTAAAAAATATCAAGAAAAAATGCCCGTTGATATTCGAATAATAATGAACTGGAATTTAATGGATGTCGATTTAGATTTACATGTTATTGAACCAAATAGAGAAGAATGTTATTATGGTCACACAAAAACTGTGGCTGGTGCAAGATTCTCAAAAGATTTTACCGAAGGTTATGGTCCAGAGCAATATTTAATTAGAAATGCTGTAAAAGGAAAATATCAAATTAGAACCAATTATTATGGTGAAACGGAATTGACCGAAAATGGTCCGGCAACAATTATGGTAGAGATTTATACTACTCAAGCAGGGAAAACATCAAAAACTTTAAAAACAATTCAGCTTGGAAAGGTGAAAGAAAATGAAGTTTTGGCCGAAATTTTTTGGTAAAGATTTCAATTTAAGAGTAAGTCTTTAATTTTAAAAGGCGAAGTTGCGTTGTTCAATCCTAAAAACGTAATTTTGCCTTTTAAAATTAATAAAGATTTCAGTTTATTTTGAATAAAAAAACTGAAATTAGCAATCAAAAATCTGAATGACAGGAACCGTTTATAAATCTACAGGGAGTTGGTACACAGTAAAATCGGATACAGGTGATTTTATGGAATGCCGAATGAAAGGGAAGTTCCGCATGAAAGGGATTAAAAGTACCAATCCAATTGCTGTGGGCGATGTAGTAGATTTTGAATTGGACGAAAGTTCAGATGCTGTGACGGGAACTATTCACAACATTCACGAAAGGAAAAATTATATCGTCCGAAAATCGGTGAATTTATCCAAGCAAATTCATATTATTGCTTCCAATATTGATCAAGTTTTTTTATTGATTACGATTGATAATCCGCCTACAACCACCAGTTTTATTGACCGATTTTTAGTTACTGCCGAAGCCTACGGTATTGAAACAATTTTGGTTTTTAACAAAATTGACACTTTAAACGACACCTCTTTAGACGAGCAATTGTACATGCAACATGTGTATCAAGAAATTGGCTATCGTTGTTTGCGTGTTTCTTCAACCGAAGGAAAAGGAGTGGAAGAATTAAAACAAATGATGTTGGGTAAAGTCAGTATGTTTTCGGGACATTCTGGTGTAGGGAAATCTACTTTAGTCAATGCTTTAGAACCTTCTTTGCATTTGAAAACAAAAAATATTTCGGAACAAAGCAAACAAGGACAGCACACCACCACTTTTGCCGAAATGTACGATTTGAGTTTTGGTGCCAAAATCATTGACACACCTGGTATTAAAGGATTTGGGATTGTGGATATGGAAAAAGAAGAAATTGGCGGATACTTCCCAGAATTTTTCAAATTACAAGACCAATGCAAATTCAATAATTGTTTGCACAAAGAAGAACCCCATTGTGCCATAAAAGCGGCTTTGGAAAAAGATGAAATCGCTTGGTCGCGTTACAATAGTTATTTGAAAATTTTAGAAGGCGATGACGAACATTATAGAACTGATGTGTACAATGAAGACCGAATTGCCAGCGATAAAACACGAGATTAATGAGAGTAGTGTTACAAAGAGTTTCATCGGCTTCAGTCACAGTTGACGATAAGATAGTTGGGGCAATCCAAAAAGGATTGTTAGTCCTAGTAGGAATTGAGGATGCCGATACCCAAGAAGATATTGATTGGTTGGTTGGCAAGATTACGCAACTTCGTATTTTTGGAGATGCCAATGGGATAATGAATTTGTCGGTAGAAGAGGTGAATGGCGATGTCCTTGTGGTGAGTCAGTTTACACTTCATGCAGCCACTAAAAAAGGCAATCGACCTTCCTATATCAAAGCGGCTAAACCCGAAGTGGCGATTCCGATTTATGAAAAATTTGTAACTACTTTAGAGAATAAATTAGGTAAAAAAGTACCAACAGGTATTTTTGGTGCCGATATGAAAGTAGCCTTACTGAATGATGGGCCTGTAACGATAGTTATTGATAGTAAAAATAAAGAATAAATTTTTTTAGTCGAAAAATTCTTATATTTTTGATAAAAAGAATTTTTATGGCTACAAAACTTTTTTCTTTTGTCTTCTGCATTTTTTCCACTTTAGTCTTTTCTCAAAAGATTGATTATACAATTCAAAGCATTCCTGATAGTCTGAAACAGAATGCAAATGCAGTTATTCGATTCAATCAAATAGATATTCTTATATCTTCTCAAGAAAACATGAAAATTTCTACCAAAAGGGTAGTTTCTGTTTATAATGAAAAAGGAATGACGGCTATTGATGCTATTGAAGGTTATGACAAAAGAACCAAAGTAACTTCAATTGAAGCAACAGTCTTTGATGAAAATGGAAAAGAAATTAAACGAATTAAACGGAAAGATTTTAGAGATCAATGTGTAATTGATGGTTCCACTTTATTTTCAGACAACAGAATACTATTCTTGAATTATACACCAACTCAATATCCTTTTACGATTGTTTATACTAGTGAAGTTGAGACTTCAAATACCGCTTTTATTCCGAAATGGCATCCCTTATCTGATTTTAATGTATCACTTGAGCGAAGTGTTCTAAATGTAAATTGTCTAGTTGATTTAGGATTTAAAAATAAAAAAATTAATTTTTCTAATTTCAAAGTACTGCAACTTATAGACACCAAGAATCAGTTAAATTATGAGTTGGAGGGAGTAGTAGCCCAAAAATCAGAAGATTATAGCGTTTCAAATTTACTTTTTCCAGAGTTGATGATGGGACTTGAAAAATTTCATCTAGAAGGTGTGAATGGCTATGCTAAAGATTGGAAAGAATTTGGTAAATGGTATTCGGATGAGATTTTGAAAGGAACGACTGAATTGACAGAAGAAACAAAAGCGAAGATAAAAACACTTGTTGGAGAAGAAAAAGATGTGATGGAAAAAGCGAAAATCGTATATCAATATGTTCAGTCTAAATCAAGGTATGTGAGCGTTCAGGTTGGAATCGGAGGATGGAAACCGATGTTAGCTAGTGATGTAGACCGAGTAGGTTACGGTGATTGTAAAGCATTGACAAATTATACAAAAGCGTTATTAGATGTAGTAGGGGTTCCTTCGTATAACACCCTTTTGTATGGTGACAATACAAAAACAAACATAGAATCAGATTTTGTTGCCATGCAGGGGAATCACATGATTTTATGTATTCCAAACGATAATAATGCTATTTTTTTAGAATGTACAAGTCAAGACAGTCCTTTTGGTTATCAAGGAACTTTTACGGATGACAGAGATGTTCTAGTAGTAAAATCAGATGGAGGTGAAATTGTTCGAACAAAAATATATGAGGACAAGGATAATACTCAAATTAGTAAAGGGTCTTATGCCATTTCTCCGGCAGGTGATTTTTTAGGAAAAATAAATATTCTTTCTTCAGGAACCCAATACAATAAGAAATCGCAAATTCCAAATGCCTTACCTCATCAAAAAGAGAGCCATTACAAAGAATACTGGGATAATATTAATAATTTGAAGTTAGAGAAGATGAACTTTGTCAATGACAAAGAGAAGATTAAATTTACTGAAGAATTAGATCTTTCTGCTGCAAATTATGGTGTTATAACAAATGGCAAGATGTTATTTGAAATTAATGCTTATAATCATACTTCAGGGAATGTAAAAAGAATTCGAAATCGAAAAACCCCTTTTGAAATTCAAAGAGGGTATGTAGACAAAGATGAAATTACAATTGAATTACCTGCACATTTCGCTATTGAATTTTTGCCAACTAATTTTGAACTAAACACGAAGTTTGGTGAATATAAAACAGAAATTATAAAAAAGAGCAATTCGAGTTTGATCTATAAGCGAACTATGTTTCTTAAAAAAGGCCTGTATTCCAATAAAGAATACGATGATTTTAGGCTATTTATGGAACAAGTAGCCAAAAATGACAATGCAAAAATAATATTAACTCCAAATAACTAATCGTATGAAATGTACTAAATTCTTTCTGCTATTTATTTTTTTCGTTTATGGTACAAAAAGTATAGCTCAAAATTTTGAGTTAGGTAAAGTAACCATTGCTGAACTTCAAGAAAAAAGACACCCTAAAGACAGTACTGCCAATGCGGCTATTTTGTTTAAAAAAGGTTCTGTATATTTTGAGGGCTTAACAACAATTACTCGTGTAAAGACAAAAATTAAAATTTATAAAAAAGAAGGATTTGAGTGGGCCAATGAAGAAATTTTACATTATATAAATGGTGAAACCGTATTTTTTTCAGATGCAATAACATATAACTTAGTTGGGGATAAAATTGAAAAAACAAAATTGAAAAAAGAAAGTGAATTTGATCAGAATATCAATAAATATTTTGGTAATAAAAAAATTGTGATGCCTAATGTAAGGGAAGGATCAATAATAGAATATGAATATATAATTAGATCAGGTAATTTTGGCTCCTTACGTGATTGGTATTTTCAATATTCTATTCCAGTTAATTATTCTGAATTTAAGATAAAAATCCCTTATTTCTTAACATTTAATAAGCGAACAAAAGGATTTTTATTCCCTAGGATGTCTTCAGAGCCAACTTATGATAGGGAGACCTCAGAGGTGTATAAGTTGGATAATGTTCCTTCTATGAAAGTCGAATCATATGTAAACAATATTAATAATTATAGAGCAGGTGTGTCTTATGAGTTAGCATTAGTTAATTTGCCTGGATATGTATACAAATCATTCTCAACAGATTGGAATGCGGTTACAAAAATTATTTATGAAGATAGTGATTTTGGTTCAGAATTAAATAAAACATCTTATTTTGAAGATGATTTAAAACTATTATTGAAAGGATTAACTACTAATGAAGATAAGGTAGCAGCGATTTTTAATTATGTCAAATCAACGGTTAAATGGAATAAATACACTGGATATTCTTGTAATGATGGTGTAAAGAAAGCTTATAAGGATAAAACTGGTAACGTGGCAGAAATTAATTTAATGCTTACTGCAATGTTGCGTTTCGCGGGTTTGAATGCGAATCCTGTTTTGATTAGTACTCGTGATAATGGGATTGCTCTGTTTCCCAGTAGAACAGCTTTTAATTATGTAATTGTAGCCGTTGAAATACCAGAAGGTAATATACTGCTTGATGCTACAGAAAAACAAGCGGGATACGGTATTTTGCCTTTTAATGATTTAAATTGGATAGGAAGATTAATTAGAAAAGATGGCACTTCTGAGGAAGTTGATTTAATGCCTAAAAACATATCTAATGATATGGTAACAATGAATTATTCAATAGACTCGAAAGGTTTGGTTTCGGGCAAACTAAGAAGGCAATTAACTGATTATAAAGCATTAGAGTATAGAAAAAAAGTAGAAGATGTAAAAGATGATACTTATCTCGAAAATTTAGAAAATGAAAATGAAAAGATTGAAATCAAGGACTATTCAAGAACTAATGAAAAAGATTTGAAATTACCCGCTATAGAAACTTTTTCTTTTACAGGATCCAATTTAACAGAAATAATAGGAGATAAAATTTATATTAATCCGATGTTGTTTTATACATATCGTGAAAATCCTTTTAAACAAGAAGCGAGAGAGTATCCTATAGATTATGGCTATTCTTTTTTAGATAAATATGCGGTTAATATCCAAATACCAGAAGGATATAAGATTGAAACACTGCCTGCTTCAGGAATATTTTCGATGCAGGATGATTTAGGAACTTTCAAGTTCATGACAAATTCTTCAGGGAATACAATTAATGTAATTGTTATGCATCAAATAAATACTCCAATCATATCATCTGAATACTATGAAATGTTGAAGGAATTTTATCAAAAGATGATTGACAAACAAAACGAGAAAATAGTATTAGTAAAAATATAATTATGAAATATAGTTTACTATTTATTTTATTTGTTTTTAACTTTTCATTTGCTCAGAAATATGAATTAGGCAAGGTTACAGCCGAAGAATTACAAGAAAAAAGACATCCCATAGATTCAACGGCATCAGCAGCTATTTTGTTTAAAAAAGTAAAAACAATTTTTGATTACAATGCCAAAGATGGATTCATAATGAAAACATCCTATTCATATAAAATAAAGATTTATAAGAAGGAAGGTACGATTTGGGGGGATTTTGATATACCTTATTATGTTGGATATAAAACAATAAGTAGAGACGTTGTTATTGTAAATGTTGCTAATACGTATAATTTAGAAAATGGAAAAATAACCAAAAGTGTTGTGAATAGTGATGGCAAATATAGAAATAAGATAAATGAGTTTTGGGAAACAAAAATAATTACATTTCCGAAAGTCCAACAAGGTTCTATAATTGAATTAAAATATGATATTGTTTCTAAAAATTTCTCGGAGTTGCCTATTTTTCAATATCAATATAAAATACCGATAAATTATGCTCAATACATCTCTGAAGTGCCAGGTTTTTATCAATATAAAGCAATTAATTCAGGATATATAAAAGTTAATTTCAATGATTTTGTTGAAAATGTTTCAAAAATTTATGAAGATGAATACCTTAGAACAAGGTATTTAAATTACCAACAAATAAAATCAATTTATGAAGTTGATAAAGTACCTGCTTTTAAAGATGAAAAGTATGTGAAAAACAGCTTTGATTACTTTGGTAAAGTTAATTTTGAACTTCAAACAATTCACTATCCAAATGATTTGCCTAAAAAAATAGCAGAAACATGGGAAGATGTTACGGCTTCTATTTATTCTGAAAAAAATTTTGGTAGTGAATTAAATAAGTTTGATTATTTTTTCGAGGATTTGAAAATGATAACAAATGGAATTAACAATAAGCGAGAACAGATAAATAAAATCTTTAATTTTGTTAAAACAAAAATGAAGTGGAATAATAATCATAGTTATCTTACTAAAATAGGCGTAGTTCAAGCATATCATGAAAATGTTGGAAATACTGCAGAAATAAACTTGATTTTGACTGCTATGTTAAAAATGGCTGGATTTGATTCTGCTCCAGTTATATTGAGTACCAGAGAAAATGGATATTCGCAATTTCCAAGTAAGATAAGATTAAATCATGTTATTGCTTGCGTTTTTTTTGAGGGTAATGAATATCTAATGGATGCAACTGATAAGTATTCAGATGTTAATATTCTTCCATTGAATGATTTAAATGTGACAGGGAGAAGAATTACTCAGGACTTATTATCTAAAGAAATTGATTTGAATCCTAAAAAATTGTCTTATGAAAATGTAACGCTAAACTATATGGTTAATTCTAATGGTTTAATCTCTGGAAAAGTGAGACGACAAATGACAGGTTATAATGCCTTAATATATAGAAAAAATGTGGTAGATGAAAAAGAAGAAACCTATCTTGAAAAATTAGAACAAGAATATGGGAATATAGAAATTTTAGATTATCAAA
>CAZOHO010000049.1:4745-13335 GCA_964579755.1 uncultured Flavobacterium sp. | reverse complement strand
TCAATATCAAAAGTCAATATCAAAAGTCAATATCAAAGGTCAATATCAAAATTCAAAGTTCATTGTTCAAAAATCGAAACCTTATATTTTCTTATATTCCTTATATGGTTTAAAAAAATCAAAATCTAAAAAGTCTAACTGTCTAATCATCTAATTTCAAATGCTTTCCATTCAAAAAGGTTCACCAGTAGATACAGCAACAATACGTGATATCGCGTATAGAACGTGGCCAGATACCTACGGCAATATTGTTCCTGCGGCGCAATTAAAGTACATGTTGGAATTGTTTTATTCTGATGAAGCGTTGACAGCGCAAATGGAGGAGAAGGGACATCAATTTATTTTGGTGAAAGAAAACGAAACGGTCTTGGGTTTTGCTTCCTATGAACACCATTATTTAGGACAAAATACGACCCGATTGCATAAAATTTATTTACTACCCGAGTCGCAAGGCAAAGGAGCAGGGAAGTTGTTGATTGATTCGGTAGTGAAAGTGGCTAGAGAAAATCAATCTGAGGTAGTGTCTTTGAATGTGAATCGATTCAATACAGCAGTTACCTTTTATCAAAAAATGGGATTTGTTATTGTAGGCGAAGAAGATGTTGCCTTAGACCACGGCTACTTGATGGAAGACTACAAAATGGAGTTCAAGATGTAATTACTCTACAATAATATTGTGCTTGTACAACAATCCTTTAAGACCTTCTAAAGCGAAAGTGGCTTTTTTAATCTTGGTTTTCTCAGGGTCAATGGTATAATTGTAGCTGGTTCTAAAATCAGCTTTTGAAGCATTGGCTTTGTCAAATTCGGCACGATACAAATCACAATGGTCAAACACTACTTCTGACAAATCAGTTGCCATAAAATCAACGGCAATCAAACTACAGTTTTTAAACTGCGTTTCTTTTAGTTTTAGCGTATAAAATTTAGAAAAATCCAAGTTGCAACGGCTAAACGCTATTTCAAAAATCAATTTATCGCACATGGAGAAATTAATGTCTTGCATTTTGCAGTTATTGAACTGTACGGTTCGTAAAGCAGTATGATTGAGTTTGGCACTATTAAAGTTGCAATTGGTAAACGTACAGTCAATAAAAGTAACCCCAATAAAATTACAAGCGGTAAAATCACAATTAATAAACTGACAGGATTCAAATTCTTTGAGATGCATGGCTTCCTCACCATAAGTGGTGTCTTGGTAGGTGGTGTCAAAAAAATAGGTGGTCATAGAATTGTATTGGTTCCTGTTGGGGCTAAATTACTTATTTCTGTTGGGAAATCACAAACCCACAGGAAACATTGTGTTTTTTATGGGTACGAATTAGAAAGAATTTTCAATATATTTGTTTAGTAGCTTCGTGTGAAAGGGTTGATTTGAGTTAATTACTAGGCACGAGCAAGATTCTCGCGCTAGCAGGGAAATTTGAAACTAATAGGATTAGAAAGATATATTGATTCATAAAATAAAAAAAGATGAATAATGTTTAAAGATATTATTTTACCAATATTGTTGATTATAGGCGGATTTTTTTATTTAAAATGGCTTTATAAATCAAACGGGAATAGTTTTTTTGATAAAGAAGACAATTCATTTGGAAAAGTTCAAACCTTAAAAGGATGGTTTGGAGGTTTTGTAATGATTTTTGTCGGTATACTATTTCTTGTAAAAGGGGTATTAAAACACTGGTAATGTGTAGTGTATTAAAATTAGTCATGGCTTATGATTAATAATTCACTATGTAGATAACAGCGTTAATCAAAGTATATTTATTGTGAGTTAACTCCTTTGAAAAAACAAAAAATCCAAAAATAATTTCAAGTAAACTTGATAGTTTTTGACAGGATTACATATCCAGCAAAGCTCCGCTTTGAAAATACTATTAAAACAAAAAAACGCTCAAGCGAGCTTGGCGTTTTTTCTTATAATAGTATTTATTCGTGACCTCGACTGGATTCAAACCAGTAACCTTCTGAGCCGTAATCAGATGCGCTATTCAGTTGCGCCACGAGGCCTTAATGCGGGTGCAAATATAGGTAAAATTAGTAGATATCCAAATCGAAAATTAAAAAATAACTGCTTTTTTTGAACAACTACTGCCTTTCGGTATTTATTTATCTAAGGCTCTACAGGTTACATAATAGCGGTATCCTATCAATGCCATCTGCCATTTCTTCGCTTTAGTCACGTCCAAACCTTGTTTGGTTAAACTCGGCAATAGTATTTTGTTGATTTTGGCTAACACTTTGAACATTGCTTTTTTTTTGGTAAAAATAAAAAAGACCATCTATATAATGGTCTTTTTGTTGTTTATTTCTTTTTAGATTTCGACTGGTTGGCTTTCTCTAAGGCGATTCGGGCTTTTTCTAATTCTTCTTTTGCTTTGATCATTTCCTCTTTGGCTTTAGCCAATTCTGATTTTTCATCGGCATCTGTATCTTCAGAACGCATCATCTTTTTGATTTTTTTCTTGAAATCTTGAATGCCTTTTTCATTTCGTAAATCAAATTCGCCTAATGGGTTCGCTTCTGTAGTTCCAAAACTATCGGAATTTATTTCAGCATCTTTTTTGATTTTTTCAATTTCTTCAGCAGTGTAATCGTCTTTTCCTGAAATGACTTCACCATCTTCAATAATCAAGTCCTTTTTATTCGGTTTTTTGATGATGATTTTAGACTTTTTGGTCGATTTCGGAGCATCGTTTTTGTCAGAGAAATTAAATCGGAAGGTTTCAGTTGTTGGATTGCCGTCTTCATCATGGAAACCAAATTGTTTTAATGCGTCTCCATTGGGTACGCCATTAAAGAAAAAGTTACCCATTCCATTGGAACTAGCAGGCGATCCAAAACCAATTTCGTTACCCGATTTATAAAAAGTAATAGTCGAAATAGGAGATTGCTGGTTGAGTTTCAATTCGCCTTTGTTGCCTTTTTCGTCTTCGTAGCTTAGTTTTAAACCCGTTATTTCGTTTTTGGTATTACGCTTCACATCCGAATAATTGATGGTGACACCGTATTTTTTTAGTGCTTTTACATCGTCATTCATTTCTGATTCGGGTGTGGTTTTATTCCAAGTCATCACCACATCATCCAAAGTGTTGTTGATTTCTAAGCGGTCTTGGTTCTTCTTGTTTTGTGCCAATACAGCAACAGAGCCACCAATAATTAAAGTAAAAGCAAGTGCTAATGTAAAATACTGTTTTTTGATATTCATAGTAAACAATTTAATTAATACGACTGATTTTTGTTTTTAACGAAGCAAACCTATTAATTGATTTTTGTTCCCAAAAATACCTTTACAAAAATTTAACGTAATTAACTTTTTGATAAGAAAACACCAACATTTTTTTCTGAAAAGAGATTAGTGTACCAAAGCCAATAAGCGTTGCAACCAAATACAACACAACACAGCGATTACTCCTAAACTACCCATGACAAACCAATTGGCTTGGTAATTCCATTGGCTAATGATTTCCAATCCCATTTTAGAACTCGCAATATGTGCCAAACTGAAACTCATAGTAAATAATGCCATATAACGCCCTTCATGGCCTTTTGGGGCGCGACTCATTGCAAAGGAATTGGAAAAAGGAAAAATGAACATTTCGCCAAAAGTGATGAAGAGTAAACTCACAATTAAGATGCCTGCCCAAGCGTTGAATAGCAAAATGTAAAAACTAATCGCCATTAAGACACATCCCCAAAGAACGATGCTCAGTTTACTGATGTCTTTGCGTTGGCAATAGCTGACAATTGGCATTTCTAAAAAGAAAATGAGTATTCCGTTGAAGGACAGAATCAATCCGCTTTGAAATTCGGTTAAACCAAAATGCTCACTATGGTAGAGCGGTAATGTGGTAAATAACTGAAAGAACAAGACCGCAGTAATGAAACAAACGAATAAGAAAATCCAAAATATTTTGTCTTTAAACACTGATTCCCGTTCGGATTCAGCTTGTTTTTTGGTAATTAAATCTTCAGGGACTTTCTTTTCTTTGACCAGTACTGCAAAGAGTACAATCGCAATGATACAGGTACTTCCATCGACCCAAAATAAGGCTTGATAGCCTTGACTCAAAATAATTAATCCTCCTAAAGCGGGACCTGCGGCAAAACCAAGATTAACGGCTAAACGCACTAAAGTTAAGGCTCGGGTGCGGTTTTCGGGTTTAGCATAGGTACTTAACGAAACGAACATGGCAGGACGAAACATATCGGCAATGACCATAATGGTAAACATGCTGACGCACAAAGCCCAAAACGAAGTGACGTATTGCAAGAAAAAGAACAACACACCACTAGTAAACAAACTGAAAATCATGATTTTATAAAACCCAATTTTGTCGGATAATTTTCCGCCCAACCAAGAACCTAGCATCGAACCAAAACCAAAACACACCATAACCCAACCTACTTGTGAATAGGAAAGATGCAAGTCTTCTTTTAGGTATTTGGATAAGAAAGGCAATACCATGGTACCTGCACGATTGATAAAGGTAATTAACGCCAAAATCCAAACTTCTCTTCGAAAGCCTCTAAAATTATTGATGTATCGTTGCAGTCCTGACTGAATCATAGTATAGTTTGAGCGACAAAGGTACCAACTTTTAGTCAAGGATTTATTTTTGAAATTAGCACTATATGAAATAAATTTCATTTGAATTGAAAACACTTTGTTTTCTGTTGTATTGTGTAGTATTTTTGTTGAAAAGATATTCAGATGAAGAACTTACTTGTACTTTTAATGGTGTTGCAGTTTGGTTTTGCCCAAGCCCAATTCAGCCTGGCTGCGGTAGAAAAATTCCAAAACGAATTGAATGCTGAATATGCCGATGCTAAAACTAGTCCGCTTTTACCTGAAGATTTAAAAACGTTTCAAACCTTAGATTTTTATCCTGCCAATGAAAAGTTCTATGTGGTGGCTAAATTTATTCGCACGGAGAACGAGCAACCTTTTGAAATGAAAACCTCTACAGATAGAAAACCGGTTTATGTAAAATACGGAGAAGCGCATTTTAGTATTGATGGTCAGGCTTTTCAGCTCAATATTTACAGAAATATAGAATTGTCTAAGAAAGAGCAGTATAAAGACTATTTGTTTTTACCTTTTTCTGATTTGACTTGCGGAAACGAAAGTTATATTGGCGGAAAATACATTGATATGAAAATTCCGCAAGGAGATACTATTGTGATTGATTTCAATACCTCATATAATCCATATTGTGCGTATAGTCACAAATATTCGTGTCCCAAAGTGCCTTTGGAAAACGATTTGAAAATTGCCATTCGAGCAGGAGTTAAAAAGTTTCATGACTAATGCGTTATTTTAATCTACATACTCATTCGTACAGCAATCAGGTAAATGTGATTGAATTAGTCAATCAATATCCTCAAGAATTCACCGATGCAATTCCTAATTATTCTATTGGAATACATCCTTGGTTTATTGTGGAAGATCGCATCGAAAGTGATTTGGCTATTATTGAAAGTAAATTAAAGGATTCCAGTTGTTTGGCAGTGGGTGAATGTGGATTGGACAAGCGAATTGAAATTCCGTTTGAATTGCAGCAAACCGTTTTTGAGCGTCAATTGCTTTTGGCAGAACAGTACCAAAAACCAGTTGTGATTCATTGTGTAGCGGCTTTTCAAGAATTGATTGCTATTAAAAAGAGATTGAAAATTTCGGTCCCTTTTTTAATTCACGGATTTTCTAAAAATGAACAAGTAGCCAAGGAATTGTTGGCAAATGGTTGTTACATTTCATTTGGGAAATATTTATTGCGAATGCCTCAATTAGAATCCGTTTTTTGTGCCATGCCCAACGATCAATTTTTCTTGGAAACCGATACGGACGAACAAACGATTCAAGAAGTGTATGACTTGGCAGCACAATATAAAGGGCTGTTAGTAGCCCAAATACAAGAACTAGTGAATGCTAATTTCCGAAAGGTTTTTATATCACAACAAATAACCAAATAACCAAATAAACAAATAAACGAATAAACAAATAAACACAATCATGGCAGAGTGGACAGAAAGAGCCGAATTATTATTTAAAAAAGAAGGATTAGAAAAATTACAAAACGCTAAAGTATTAGTCGTTGGATTAGGAGGAGTGGGATCTTTTGCCGCTGAATTTTTAGCAAGAGCAGGAGTAGGCAACATTACTATCGTTGATGGCGATGTGGTGGATATTACCAATATTAACAGACAATTACCTGCTTTACATTCTACTGTTGGTCAACCTAAAATTACAATTGTAGGCGACCGTTTAATGGACATCAATCCCGAATTGCAATTAACTCGAATCCAAGAATTTTTGTCACCAGAACGTGCGTTTGAATTGGTTTCACCTGAATTTGATTATGTTTTGGATTGTATTGATAGTGTTACTCCCAAATTGAATTTGATTATTGCGGCCAAACGAAAAGGAGTAAAGGTAATTAGTAGTATGGGTGCTGGAGGCAAAATGGAAGCGGCTAAAGTTAAAGTTTCTGATATTAGTAAAACGGAGAATTGCTTTTTAGCTCGCACCATTAAACGCCGTCTGAAAGAAGTGAAAATTGACAAAGGAGTGAAAGTAGTTTTTTCTTCAGAAATACAAGATGAAAGCAGTTTAAAAACTACTGACGGAAAGAATTTTAAGAAATCATTTTACGGCACCAATAGTTATATGCCAGGCTTATTTGGCTTATATGCTGCCGAAACGGTAATTCGTTATTTATTGAATAGAGAGTAATTAGTGAATAGTATAAAAATATGATACAAACGGTAATTTTTGATATGGATGGTGTAATTGTGGATACAGAGCCAGTACACCGCTATGCGTATTACAAACAATTTGCAGAATTGAATATTGAAGTAACCGAGGCGATGTACACTTCGTTTACAGGATTTTCCACTCGGAATACATTTCAAACTTTAAAAGAACAATTTCAGCTAGAGCAGGAGGTAGAAGATTTGATTCAGCGAAAAAGAAGTATTTTTAATGATGCTTTTGATACCAAAGAAGATTTGGAATTATTAGAAGGTGTTCGCGCTTTAATTGAAGATTTACACCAAAACGGAATCCAACTAATTGTGGCTTCTTCGGCTTCTAAAGTGACAATTGACCGTGTTTTTACTCGTTTTGGCTTACATGATTTTTTTACTCATATTGTGAGTGGAGAAGATTTTCCAAAGTCCAAACCACATCCGGCTATTTTTGAACATGCCGCTTCTTTATCGATAGCTCCAAAAGAAAACTGTATTGTGATTGAAGACAGTACTAACGGAGTAAAAGCGGCTAAAGCGGCTGGTATTTTTTGTGTGGGATACAATAGTGAACACTCCAAAGACCAGAATTTGGACGAGGCAGATAGGGTAATCAATCACTTTAAAGAGTTGAATGCTGAAGTTGTACGTGTATTAAATTAATATTAACACTGAACATTCAATTGAATTTGTAAATTTGGAAAACTAAAAAATAAAACTATGAAAAAAATAATTTTTGCATTAGCAGTATTAATTTCTCAATTTGTTGCTCAAGCACAAATTAAAACACCACAAGTCAGTCCAAGAGCTGTTGTCAATCAAATGGTTGGATTAACAGAAGTAGAATTAAATTATTCTCGTCCAGGAGCAAAAGGAAGACCTGTTTTTGGGAACTTGGTTCCTTTTGGTAAACTTTGGAGAACAGGTGCTAATGAGAATACCACTATATCTTTCAGCGATGATGTAATCATTGATGGAAAAACCTTGAAAAAAGGAAAATATGCTTTGTACACGGTGCCAAGAATTGAAAGTTGGGATATTATTTTTTATACGACTACTGATAACTGGGGATTACCAGAACAATTCAATGAAGCTAACGTAGCACTGAAAACTACGGTAAAAGAAGAAGCATTATCAAAACCAGTAGAAAGTTTAACCATTAGTATCGCGGGTTTAGAAACCAATTCAGCATTTTTAGAAATTTTTTGGGAGAACTCCTACGTGGCTTTAAAGTTTGAAGTACCTACTCAAAAAACGGCGATGGCAAGTATTGAAAAAGTATTGGCAGGACCTACAGCTAATGATTATTATTCAGCAGCGAACTTTTTATATCAATCCAATAATGATTTAGCAAAATCATTGGTCTATGTGAATAAATCGTTAGAATTGAGTAAAGACAAACCATTTTGGTTTTTGCGATTAAAATCGTTGATTCAGGCAAAACAAGGTGATAAATCAGGCGCTATTGAAACCGCAAAATTATCTCTAGAGGCTGCAGAAGAAGCTAAAAATCAAGATTACGTAAAAATGAATAAAGACAGTATTGCTGAATGGAGCAAGAAATAATTTACCATTCATTGCAATAAAAAAATCCCGTTTAAAAATTTTAAACGGGATTTTTTTATTTAGCTAACAAAGACTTTCTGATTTTTGAATACCAATCGCTCCAGAATCCAAGCAATAACAATAGTTAATAAAGCTCCTATAAAATTGAGCCATAAATACCCTAATTTTTCTTCGCCACTTGGATAAATATAAATAGCAAAGTAATAGATGATGAATATGGTAATTTGGCTAAAAACAGCACTGTAAAAAATTGCATCTGATTGAATTCGTTTGG
>CAZOHO010000049.1:0-4735 GCA_964579755.1 uncultured Flavobacterium sp. | reverse complement strand
AAAAAATAGAGCCAATGATGTTAACCAATTGGATTAAGTTTTCGAATAATGTGCCAATACAAGCAAAAAGAATGGCCACAATTCCCCAAAATAAAGTAAAAAGTTTGCTGGCATTCAGGTAATGCTTCTCGGATTTTTCTATTTGTAAATTCCGTTTGTAAATATCAATAGTTGTGGTGGAAGCCAATGCATTCAAACCAGAAGCGGTTGATGACATGGCTGCTGAAATGATTACGGCTAGTAACAATCCGATGAGTCCTTTGGGTAAATAATTTAAAATAAAGTGAAAAAACACATAATCTTTATCGTTCGTTTCGCTGTGAATATCTGCTTTCGAAATGATTTCTTTGGCACGATCTCTCAAGTCTTTTTCTTTATCAGATAAAGCAATCATTTCTTTTCTAAGAATAGGATTGTCGTAATCTTGATTGAGTTGGTCAATGTACAAGAGGTTGATTACTTTCTTGTCTTCAGACACCAATTCCAACTTTTTTTCTAATGCATGGTATTCTTTCTTGTAAGGCGAATTTTCGACTATAATTTTATTATTCGGATTGAAATTTAACGGAACAGGATTGAACTGGAAGAATACAAAAACTAAAACTCCTGTCAATAGAATGAAAAATTGCATAGGGACTTTTAATAGTCCATTCATCAATAATCCCATCTGACTTTCTCTTACTGATCTCCCAGACAAATAGCGCCCCACTTGAGATTGGTCTGTGCCAAAGTAGGCTAAAGCCAAGAAAAAACCGCCCGTAATTCCGCTCCAAAAGGTATATTTTTCTTCTGGATCAAGCGAAAAATTGACTATGTTCATTTTAGCATTAGCACCTGCAATGTGCATCGCATTGCTGAAACTCATATCATTGGGTAAGTAATACAATATCCAAAAAAAGGTAATTAGCATCCCTACTAAAATGATAAACATTTGCTGTTTTTGGGTTACGTTGACTGCTTTGGTTCCTCCGGATACGGTGTAAATAATAACGAGTACTCCAATAATAATATTCAGATAATTGATATTCCAACCTAATAAGGCTGACAAAATAATAGCTGGAGCATAAATAGTCAATCCAGTTCCAAGTCCTCTTTGAAATAAGAAAAGTATTGCAGCCAAAGAACGGGTGCGTAAATCAAATCGTTTGCCTAAATATTCGTAAGCGGTGTACACTTTGTATTTGTGATAAATGGGAATGAATGTTACACAAACTATCACCATAGCTATGGGTAAACCAAAGTAAAACTGAACAAATCCCATTCCGTCATGATAGGCTTGTCCCGGAGTAGATAAGAAGGTAATAGCGCTGGCTTGTGTTGCCATTACAGAAAGTCCAACAACGTGCCAAGGCGTTTCATTACTTCCAAGAATGTAGTCTTGAACGTTCTTACTTCCGTTGGTTTTCCAAGCGCCATAAATTACTATGAATAGTAAGGTAACAACGAGTATGATCCAGTCAAATAATTGCATGATTTAGGCGTATAACTGCATTATGAAGTAAAACAACAAGATATAAATGGCATTAATAACGAGCACCCAAGTATAGCTTTTTTTCCAAATTTTAGTTTTTGACTTCATCCTTAATTGATTTCTCGTTAATAGTACTAAATAACTTTAATCTGTAAAATCAGTTGGTTCAAGATCAGTATTAATAATCGAAACGCCTTTTTGTAACAATAAATTGTTTGGATAAATAATGCGTTCTCCATCTTTGTTCACCATACTAATATAAAAGGCACTGATATCCTCAATTTCGGCAATCACGGGAAAATCTTTATCGTGAATATGAATAGTATCTCCAATTTTAAATGGATAAGAAAAAAATAAAATAATTCCTGAGGTAATGTTACTTAAAATAGACCATTGTGCAACCATCGCCACACCTACAACCGTTGCAATTGACGATACAGCTATAATAATGTCTTTGGCATCAACTCCCCAAATAATAATTAAAGCTACTATTAAAAGAATATTAATTAGTAAATGCAGGTATTTAATTACCAAATTTGTTCTTCTTTCTATAGTTTGGCTCAAACGCGCATAGCGGCGTACTAATTTAGTTGTGATTACTCGTAATAGTACCAGCAGTATTAAAACAATCCCAGTACCAATAGCTTCGCGTGCAAAATCGTTGAAAAATGAAATGTACATAGTTTAGTTGTCTAAATTGTTTAAATAATCAAATACTTTATCTGTTGGCATTCCCATCACATTGGTGTAAGAACCTTCTATTTTAGCTACACCAACAAAACCAATCCATTCTTGAATTCCGTAAGCTCCCGCTTTGTCATACGGTTTGTAATGGTCTAAATAATACTGAATAGCTTCATCGCTTAGCGTATTAAAAGTTACTTTAGTCACTTCGAAAAAAGTATCTGTTTTCTCTTTAGTTTTGATACAAACCGAAGTTATGACTTCGTGAGTGGTATTCGACAATGATTTTAAAATGGCAAAAGCATCTTGTTCATCTTTGGGTTTCCCCAAAGCAGTATTGTTGTGCCAAACAATGGTATCACTTGTAATTAGAATTTCGTTATCGTTTAACTCTCCTTCAAAAGCATTGGCTTTTAGTTCGGCTAAATAATTAGTGATGGCTTCGGCCTTCAATTCAGGAGGATAAATTTCTTCGACTTCTTTGAGCCGAATTTCAAAATCCAAATCCAAATCTTTGAAAAATTGTTGGCGTCTTGGCGAACCCGAAGCTAAAATCAATGAATAATTGGCTAATTTATGTCTAAGCATTGGATTGACTTGTTAATCGTGTTTTCCGTCAAAATTTTCCATCCATTTTCCTTGCACTTTCATCACTTGTTCAATCACATCACGAACAGCACCTTTTCCTCCGTTTTTATGAGAAATATAAGTTGAAATGGCTTTGATTTCAGGGCTAGCGTCTTGAGGACAAGTAGGTAAACCTACTAATTTCATCACGTGATAGTCAGGAATATCGTCTCCCATATACAACACTTGTTCTGGTTTGATATTATAAATATCGGTGTATTCATCAAAAGTAGCTACTTTATCGGGTGTTCCCAAATGAATATCGGTAATACCTAAATTGCGTAAACGAACACGAACCCCTTCGTTACTTCCTCCCGAAATGATACACACATTATAGCCACAATCTACCGCTGATTTTAGCGCATAGCCATCACGAATATTCATGGTTCGTAACATTTCTCCTTCGGTAGAAACAAAAACAGAACCATCAGTAAGTACGCCGTCAACATCAAAAATAAAAGTAGTGATGTCGTTCATTATTTCTTTATAGCTTTTTGCCATTATTTTGTATAGATTGAGTTAGTATTGTATAAATAGTAGATTGGTTTTTATCAGTCAAAAACTGTTGGTGCGCTTCAATAGTGGTACGGTCATTTCGTTTTGCTGGCCCTGTTTGGGCTTCTTTTGGCGAAAGCGACACAATTTTATTCGCCGTTTCTTGAATCAAAGGTTTTAGAATTTCAAAAGGGACGTTGTTGTTGCTGCAAATTTCGTTACCCATTTGGTACAAATGATTGACAAAATTATTCACAAATACAGCAGCTACATGCAAGGCTTTTCGTTGTTCAGAATTGATTTCGTAAACAGCATCTGAAATTGTATTAGCAATTTGGTTTAGCGTTTCTAAATCTTTTTCATTTTCGGCTTCTAAACAAATGGGAATTGTTTTAAAATTCACTGCTTTGTCTTTGGAAAACGTTTGTAACGGATAAAAAACTCCACGACGATTTTTATTTTCTAAAGTAGTCAAAGGTACCGTTCCCGAAGTATGAACCACCAATTGATTTTCAAAAGGCAATTGGGACGAAACCTCAGCAATAGCATCATCGGATACTGCTATAATGTAAACATCTGCCGCTTGTAATTGGGTGTAGTCAGAAGTAATTCGATTGGAATCGAGTAGGTGAGTGAGACTCTTTTTATTGCGCGCAAACACCTGAACCAATTCAATTTGGCTATCCAAAACAATTTTATTTTGAAAAGCCTGAATCAAATGTTGCGCTACATTTCCAGATCCGATAATAATTACTTTAGTCATACCCGCAAATTTAGCAAAAAAATGAAGAGTTTGTCTTCAATTTATTCAAATCCTAATGAGGCTTATTTTTGGATTAAATTAACAAGTGTCCGATTATGGAAGTCAACATTTTTAAGTACTTTTGTCCCACTTATACAAAAATATAATTCCTTACTAATGGATAAAAAAATAAGCTCAATTTTGTTTTCTACCCGCTTGATGGCGGTTCTTTTTATAGTTTTTGCTGTGGCGATGGGAGCAGGGACTTTTATTGAAAGTAAATACAATACAGATACTGCTCGTATATGGATATATAACGCTTGGTGGTTTGAAGTAATAATGGTGTTTTTTATGATTAATTTCATTGGAAATATAAAGCGTTACCAATTGTTGAAAAAAGAAAAATGGGCTACTTTGTTATTGCATTTGGCATTCGTTTTTATTCTTTTAGGCGCTTTTATTACCCGTTACATAAGTTATGAAGGGGTGATGCCTATTCGCGAAGGCGCAACAGAAAATAAAGTATATTCAGATAAAACCTTTTTGACTGTTTTTGTGGATGGGGAATACAAAGGCGAAATGAAACGTCGCGTGTTCGAGAAGTCTTTATTACTCTCTCCGGTTGCCAATAATAATTTTACACTTTCTGGTGAATTTGCAGACAGTCCCTTCAAAATAGAGTACTCTAATTATATTATGGGTGCCAAACAAAAAAT
>CAZOHO010000048.1:0-13405 GCA_964579755.1 uncultured Flavobacterium sp. | reverse complement strand
GCCGATACAAGATTGAAAGTGCGTTTTGTTATGGAAGTGGCATGGCAGGCACATTTTGTAACTAATATGTTTATTAGACCATCTGGATATGAATTAGAAAATTTTGGAGAACCAGACTTTGTGGTCATGAATGGTTCTAAAACCACTAATCCAGATTGGCAAAAACAAGGGTTAAATTCAGAAAATTTTGTAGTATTTAATCTTACTGAAAAAATTCAAATCATAGGTGGAACTTGGTATGGTGGCGAAATGAAAAAAGGAATGTTCTCTATGATGAACTACTATTTACCACTAAAAGGAATGGCTTCAATGCACTGTTCTGCTAATGTGGGTGAAGAAGGAGATGTAGCCATATTTTTCGGTCTTTCGGGTACTGGAAAAACCACACTTTCGGCAGATCCAAAACGATATTTAATCGGTGATGACGAACATGGTTGGGACGATAATGGAGTCTTCAATTTTGAAGGTGGATGTTATGCCAAAGTAATTGATTTATCAGAGAAAAACGAACCAGATATTTGGAGAGCTATCAAAAGAGATGCGCTTTTAGAAAATGTAATTGTTGATGAATACGGTGAAATTAATTACTATGACCATTCTATCACTGAAAACTCGAGAGTTTCGTATCCAATTTATCATATTAATAAGATTGTCTTGCCATCAAAAGCGGGACATGCTAAAAAAATCATTTATTTATCGGCAGATGCTTTCGGGGTTTTACCTCCCGTTTCTATCTTAGATGATGATCAAGCACAATACCACTTTTTATGCGGATATACCTCAAAATTAGCCGGTACTGAAAGAGGAATCACAGAACCTGTGCCTTCGTTTTCACCCGCTTTTGGAGAGGCTTTCTTGACATTACATCCAACACGTTATTCTCAAACCTTAATTGGAAAAATGAAAGAACACGGTGCTAAAGCCTATTTAGTCAACACTGGATGGAATGGAACAGGTAAACGAATTTCATTAAAAAATACCAGAGCCATTATTGATGCCATTATTAGTGGCGAAATTGAAGAGGCTGAAACTAGAGCTATTCCTTACTTAAATTTAACTATACCAACTGTTTTGCCTAATGTAAGTGACGGTATTTTAGACCCAAGAGATACGTATGAGGACAAAGCAGAATGGGAGCATAGAGCTAAAGATCTAGCCACTCGTTACATCAAAAACTTTGAACAATATACCAATACTGAAGAAGGAAAACGATTAGTAAGCGCAGGACCTAAACTGAGTTAATGTAATTTGTATTTTAACAATAATATAGCTTTAAGTTACAATAATAATTGGGTTGTAACTATATTTTGCTTTATATTTGCACTCGAAATAGAAGAAAATTTCTAATTAATAATTATGTTATCAAATCAATTGCACCATCATCATTTACAAAATTGCTCTCAAGCGATGTGTTAATGGTATGCGTGTAAGTCACATATTTAAAAACCCGTTTGAGTACATCAAGCGGGTTTTTTATTAAAAATCTGTTGTACTCAAATCACAACAAACAAAAACAACAAAACAATGAGTACTTTAAAAATTGCAATTCAAAAATCAGGGCGCTTAAACGAAGACAGCATCCAAATCTTAAAAGACTGCGGAATTTCTATTAACAATGGAAATGATCAATTAAAAGCCACCGCATCTAATTTTCCGTTAGAAGTTTTGTACCTACGAAATTCTGACATTCCTCAATATTTGATTGATGGAGTAGTAGATGCAGCGATTGTAGGTGATAATCTTTTGGTCGAAAAAGGGAAAAACATTCAAGTTGCAGAAAAATTAGGATTTTCAAAATGTAAAGTTTCAGTCGCTGTTCCTAAAAGTTTTAATTATAATTCGGTTAAAGATTTGGATGGCTTGCGAATTGCTACTTCCTATCCCAATACTGTTTTAGATTTCTTCAACTCGAAAAATGTAACTGTTGATTTGCACCAAATCTCAGGTTCTGTCGAAATTGCACCTAATATTGGTTTGGCCGATGCTATTGTAGATATAGTTTCTAGTGGAAGTACTTTGTTTAAAAATAATTTAAAGGAAGTAGAAGTTATTTTTAAGAGCGAGGCCGTTTTAGCTGTTTCGCCTAAAATGACTCCAGAAAACAAAGTAATTTTAGACAAATTGCAGTTCCGAATCCAATCGGTTTTAAGAGCACGCAAATCAAAATACATTTTGATGAACGTACCTAATGATAAAATTCAATTAATTAGTTCGATTTTGCCTGTATTAAAAAGCCCCACGGTTATGCCATTGGCACAAGAAGGTTGGTCAAGTGTACACACCGTTATTGAAGAAGATCGTTTTTGGGAAGTAATCGACGAGTTAAAAGCAGCTGGTGCCGAAGGCATTTTGGTTTGCCCAATTGAAAAAATGGTGTTGTAGTTTCTTAAATCTTAGAAAACAATGAACAAAATATACAATCCAAAACAGGAAAATTGGGCTTCTCTATTAGAAAGACCTACTAAAACTGTGGACGATATTGAAGCAACGGTAAAAGAAATCTTTGCAGCAGTACAATCCAAAGGAGACGATGCGGTACAACAATATACCTCACAGTTTGATGGAATTGCTTTGGGAAACAATTTGGTTTCCAATGCCGAAATAGAACTAGCTATTGCTGCTGTTTCTGACGAATTGAAAGAAGCGATTCAATTAGCCAAATCAAACATCGAAAAATTCCACGCAGCCCAAAAAACAAATCGTGTTAGTGTTGAAACTGCAGAAGGGGTACAATGTTGGCAAGAAAAAAGACCTATTCAAAAGATAGGGTTGTATATTCCTGGAGGAACCGCTCCTTTGTTTTCAACCGTGTTGATGTTAGCTATTCCTGCTACAATTGCGGGATGCAAAGAAGTGGTTCTATGTTCGCCACCCGATAAAAATGGCAACTTAAACCATGCTATTTTGTACGCTGCGAATTTATGTGGTGTAACCAAAATTATAAAAGTGGGAGGAATCCAAGCGATTGCTGCAATGACTTTTGGTACAACAACCATTCCTAAAGTCTATAAAATATTTGGACCTGGAAATCAATACGTAACGGTAGCCAAACAATTAGCAACTCAATTTGGTGTTGCTATTGATATGCCAGCAGGCCCATCTGAATTGTTGGTGGTAGCCGATGATAGCGCCGTACCTGCTTTTGTAGCTTCTGATTTATTAAGTCAAGCCGAACACGGAACAGATAGTCAAGTGATATTAGTTTCGACTTCTAAAGCAATGATAGAAGCAGTTGAGCAAGAAGTGCAATCGCAATTAGCAGTTTTACCAAGAAAAAAAATTGCCGAAAAAGCCATAGCTAATTCCAAATTGATTTTTGTAGAAAACGCAGCAATTGCATTAGATTTAATCAATGCATACGGTCCTGAACACTTTATAGTTTGTACTGAAAATGATGATTTTTATGTTGATAATATCGAAAATGCAGGATCGGTTTTTATAGGCAATTATACCCCAGAAAGTGCTGGAGATTACGCGTCTGGAACTAATCATACTTTACCAACGAATGGATACGCTAAAAATTATAGCGGAGTCAATTTGGATAGTTTTATGAAATCAATGACATTTCAAAAAATTTCAGAAAGTGGAATTCAAAACATTGGTAAAGCCATTGAAATTATGGCAGAGAAAGAAGGTTTACAAGCACACAAAAATGCGGTAACATTACGTTTAAAAGCGATTGAAAATGGAAAATAAATTTGATATCAATACTTTAGTTCGTGAGAACGTTAAAGCCATGAAGCCGTATTCATCGGCGCGCGATGAATTTGAAGATTTTGATACAGCTGATATGATTTTTTTGGATGCCAATGAAAATCCTTTTGAAAATGGGGTTAATCGCTATCCAGATCCGCAACAAGCGACGGTTAAATCGGTTTTAGCCCAACAAAATGGTGTGGATAAAAATCAAATTCTGTTAGGAAATGGAAGTGATGAAGTGTTGGATTTATTGTTCCGTGCTTTTTGTGAACCAAAAAAAGACAATGTCATTACTTTGCCACCAACTTACGGAATGTATGGTGTTTTGGCTAATCTGAATGCGATTGAAAATAGAGAAATTTTACTTTCCGAAGATTTTCAACCGCAATTGGAAGTAATAATGAAAGCGGTAGATAAAAATACCAAAATGATTTTCCTATGTTCGCCCAACAATCCAACAGGAAATTCATTTTCTAAAGAAAGCGTACAGTATTTACTTGACAATTTCAATGGATTAGTGGTAATTGACGAAGCCTATATTGATTTTTCAGATAAAGACTCTTGGATTCAAAAAATCAAGGATTATCCTAACTTAATTATTACCCAAACCTTGTCAAAAGCGTATGGTTTGGCTGGAATTCGATTAGGAATTTGTTATGCTTCTGCTGCAATTATTGGGGTTTTAAACAAAATTAAGCCTCCGTATAATGTGAATGAATTAACACAGCAAAGAGCATTGGAACGTTTGGCTAATCCAACTCAAATAAAAGAAGAAATTAGTTCAATAATAAAAGAAAGAGAGTTGTTACTTAAAGTATTAAATGAAGTGAATTTTGTAACAAAAATATATTCTACTGAAGCCAACTTTATCTTGATTAAAGTTGACAATGCCAATCAACGTTATGACGAATTAATCGCCAAAGGAATTGTGATTCGCAATAGAACAACACAACCTTTGTGCGAGAATACCTTGCGTTTGACTATTGGAACGGAAGAGGAAAATAAGAAATTAATGGCTGCTTTAAAAACCTTGAATTAAATTCTAGACAATTATGATTCCTAACGTAGAAACGTACTTTAATGAAGGTTGCGGACGCTGTTCAAAAATGGCGACTCCTTTGTGCCGTGTGCGAACTTGGGAAAAAGAATTACAATTGTTAAGAAGTATTATTCTAGAATGTGGGCTAGTAGAAGAATTGAAGTGGAGCCACCCGTGTTATACCTTTCAAAATAAGAATATTATTATGTTAGGCACTACTAAAGCTTTTTGTGCGATTAGTTTTTTTAAAGGCGCTTTGCTTGCAGACACCCAACAAATTTTAGTAACACAAACCGAAAATATGCAAGCAACACGACAATTACAATTTACAAGTATTGATCAAATTGCAAGTATAGAAAAGAGTATTAAATCCTATATTTTTGAAGCTATTGAAATAGAAAAATCGGGAATTAAAATTCAATATAAAACACCTGATGAAATGGTGATTCCTGAGGAGTTTCAAGAAAAATTAAATGAAGACGAAGCATTAAGAATTGCCTTTGAGGGATTAACACCGGGTAGAAAGAAAGCCTATTTGCTTTTCTTTTCACAAGCAAAACAGTCAAAAACTAGGCTAGCTCGCGTAGAAAAATGGATTCCTACTATCAAACAAGGCAAAGGAATGGAATATTAAAATTAACTTTTTGACAAAAAATAAATGAAAAAAGTATTATTTATAGATCGTGATGGGACCATCGTTATTGAACCCGCCGATTTTCAATTAGACAGTTTAGATAAATTAGAATTTTACCCCAAAGTGTTTCAATACTTGGCTAAAATTGCTAACGAATTGGATTATGAATTGGCAATGGTGACCAACCAAGACGGATTGGGAACGGATAATTTTCCAGAAGATACGTTTTGGCCTACACAAAACTTCATTTTAAGAGCTTTTGAAAACGAAGGGGTTTTATTTGACGATATATTCATAGACCGTTCGTTTCCAGCGGATAATGCACCTACGCGCAAGCCTCGTACCGGAATGCTGACCAAATACATTAATAATCCGAAGTATGATTTGGCGAATTCATTTGTATTGGGTGACCGAATTACCGATGTTGCCTTAGCAAAAAATTTAGGAGCCAAAGCTATTTTTCTAAAACAGCAAGAAGGTTTAGGAAGTGACGAAATCAAGGAAAACGAAGATTTTAGCGATGTCATTTCATTACAAACCACCGATTGGAAAACCATCTATGAGTTTTTAAAATTAGAAGCGCGTTCTGCTACTATTGAAAGAAAAACGCACGAAACGGATATTTTTATCCAACTTAATTTAGATGGAACTGGGAAAAGTAAAATCGATACAGGTATTGCCTTTTTTGACCACATGTTAGACCAAATTGCACGTCACGGTCAAATGGACTTAGAAATCAGTGTAAAAGGCGATTTAGAGGTAGATGAACACCACACCATTGAAGATACAGCGATTGTTTTAGGAGAAGTTTTTGCGAAAGCATTAGGGAATAAATTAGGAATTGAACGCTACGGTTTTTGTTTGCCAATGGACGATTGTTTATCGCAAGTAGCCATTGATTTTGGAGGAAGAAATTGGTTGGTTTGGGAAACCGAATTCAAACGCGAAATGGTAGGTAAAATGCCAACAGAAATGTTCTACCACTTTTTCAAATCGTTCTCTGATGGTGCCAAAGCGAATATCAACATCAAAGCAGAAGGAACTAACGAACATCACAAGATTGAAGCTATTTTTAAGGCTTTTGCCAAAGCGATTAAAGTAGCCGTAAAACGTGATACTGAGAAAATGATTCTACCAAGTACCAAAGGAATGTTATAAAATGCTTCGAGCTTTCAGCTATCGGCATTCTGCCCAAAGCCCAAAGCTCGAAGCCCAAAGCATATAAAATGAAAATTGCCATCATCAATTACGGCGCAGGAAATATTCAAAGTATTCTGTTTGCTATAGAACGTTTGGGATATACAGCCGTGTTAACTAATAATCCAGCTGAGATTCAGCAAGCGGATAAAGTTATTTTTCCGGGAGTTGGAGAAGCGAGTTATGCCATGCAAAAACTCAAAGAAAGTGGTTTGAATAGTTTGATTCCAACATTGAAACAACCCGTATTAGGGATCTGTTTAGGGATGCAGTTAATGTGCCAACATTCTGAAGAAGGAAATACAGACGGATTAGGGATTTTTGACGCAAATGTCATTCGGTTTTCTACCAATGTAAAAGTACCTCAAATGGGGTGGAATCAGATTTACAATTTGAAATCGGCTTTATTTGAAGGAATTAATGATAATGAATACATGTATTTAGTACACAGTTATTATGTTCCCAATTGCAGTGAAGCCATTGCCAATACCAATTATGATGTAGAATATGCTTCGGCTTTACAAAAAAATAATTTTTACGGAACCCAATTTCACCCAGAAAAAAGCGGCGATGTGGGTGAACAAATTTTAGCTAATTTCTTGAAATTATAAATTTCAACTATCGTAAATCGAATATAGAATGAGAATAATACCAGCAATAGATATCATAGACGGAAAATGTGTTCGTTTGTCCAAAGGGGATTACGACACTAAAATTATTTATAATGAGAATCCTCTTGAAGTGGCCAAATCGTTTGAAGCACACGGAATTGAGTATTTACACTTGGTTGATTTAGATGGTGCTAAATCAAGCAGAATTGTGAATTACAAAATTCTAGAAAAGATTGCTACACAAACAAAATTAAAAATAGATTTTGGAGGTGGCTTGAAATCCGATGCCGATTTAAAAATTGCTTTTGAATCAGGGACTAACCAAATCACGGGTGGAAGTATTGCTGTAAAAAATAGAGCTATTTTCGAGCAATGGATTGCCGAGTATGGTTCGGATAAAATCATTTTAGGAGCTGATGCTACCAATGAAAAAGTAGCTGTTTCGGGTTGGTTAGAAGACTCTAACGAAGATTTAGTACCTTTTATTCAAGACTATCAAAGCAAAGGGATTCAGTATGTTATTTGTACCGATATTGCCAAAGACGGCATGTTGGCTGGGCCTAGTTTTGATTTGTATGCTAAAATTTTGGCAACAGCCAAAGGAATCAAATTAATTGCCTCTGGTGGTATTTCTACATTTGATGAATTGCCGCAATTAGCCCAATTAGGTTGCGAAGGAACCATCATTGGAAAAGCGATTTATGAAGGAAGAATCTCGTTGAAACAACTAGAAAACTATATTTTAAATACATAATTAAACAATTGATCAATTTATAAATTAATCAATTGCTACATTAACACTATGCTTACAAAAAGAATCATTCCTTGTTTGGATATCAAAAACGGAAGAACGGTCAAAGGGGTTAATTTTGTTGACTTACGAGATGCTGGAGATCCTGTAGAATTGGCAAAAATCTATTCTGAAGAAGGTGCTGACGAACTCGTTTTTTTAGATATTTCTGCCACAGAAGAACGCCGCAAAACTTTGGTAGATTTAGTTCGCAAAGTTGCTGCAACGATTAATATTCCGTTTACTGTGGGTGGGGGAATTGCATCGGTAAAAGATGTAGAAATATTGTTGCAAAACGGTGCAGACAAAGTATCTATCAACTCTTCGGCGGTAAAAAATCCACAATTGATTACCGATTTAGCTCAAAAATTTGGAAGCCAATGCGTGGTGGTAGCTATTGATGCCAAACAAATTGATGGCGAATGGATGGTACATTTAGTAGGAGGTAAAGTGCCTACAGCTATCCAACTTTTCGATTGGGCAAAAGAAGTAGCTACACGTGGAGCTGGAGAAATCTTGTTTACTTCTATGGATCATGACGGAACCAAAAATGGATTTGCTAACGAGGCTTTGGCTACATTGTCGCAATTGGTAAATATTCCAATCATTGCTTCAGGAGGAGCAGGGAATATGCAACATTTTATTGATACCTTTGTCGAAGGAAAAGCAGATGCCGCTTTGGCAGCCAGTGTTTTTCATTTCAAAGAAATTGAAATTAAGACCTTAAAAAAAGAATTACAAAATAATCATATTGAAGTTAGAATTTAAATTTAGTATCTGTATTATTGACATAACCTAAAAACATATTCAAAAAATAATTAATATGGCAAAAACATGAATATTCAAAAACCAAAAACACTAACTTCTGCAATCAATTTGTTTATTATTTCAATTGTTTTGGGATTTATAAATACCATAATTAGTAAAATGACAACTGAAATTAAAAATTACACTAGTGGTTTAGGATTATTTACTACAATTTTCACCTTTATTCTATTTGTGTTTTTTGTTTATCAAATGAATGCAGGAAAAAAATGGGCACGAACTACATTTTTAGTATTATCTATTTTAGGTGCTTTATTTTTTCCATTTACAATTATTGCATTATTTAGAGCGAACCCAATTGTAGGAATAATTACAATTATTTCGACGATTATACAAATTGTTGCATTTATAAAGATTTACAGTAATGAATGTAATGAATGGTTCAAATAATAAAATTAGCTGACCAAAGGTAAAATTAATTATAAAAAAACATGAACATCGATTTTTCAAAAAACGCCCACGGATTAATTCCTGCCATTATTCAAGATAGTGAAACCAAAGCCGTATTAATGTTGGGATACATGAACGAAGAGGCTTTCGCCAAAACACAAGCTACTCAAAAAGTAACTTTTTATAGCCGTTCCAAACAACGTCTTTGGACAAAAGGAGAAGAAAGCGGTAACTTTTTAAACCTAGTAAGTATCAAGAACGATTGTGATAATGATACCTTATTGATTCAAGTACGTCCGCAGGGACCAACTTGTCATAATGGCACCGATACGTGTTGGGCAGAAAAAAACCAACCAAATTATGGTTTTATTTCAACTTTGGAACAAACCATCAAAACCCGACGTGACAATGCGGATGCTGAGAAAAGTTATGTTGCCTCTTTATTCGAAAAAGGGATCAATAAAATTGCTCAAAAAGTAGGAGAGGAAGCGGTAGAAGTAGTGATTGAGGCCAAAGATGCTAACGATGATTTGTTCTTGAGCGAAAGCGCTGATTTACTTTTTCACTACCTTATTTTATTGCAAGCCAAAGGTTTTCAAATGAATGATGTTATTGAAGTTTTGAAGAAAAGACAGAAATAGTTCCTATTTATAATTATAAAAAATAAACCCCAATGATAAATTTATCGTTGGGGTTCATTTTTACTATACAATCTGTTATATTTACTTATTCTTAAAAAGCAGTATAAACAATCCATTTCATTATGAATAAAAAAGTCATTTACCCGTTCCTTTTATTTTTGGTGACCAATACCATTTTAGCTCAAAAATTTACTAGACAAGACAGTTTACGAGGTAGTATCACCAAAGAAAGAAGTTGGTGGGACTTAAAAAAATATCATTTGGATATTAAAATCAATCCTGCAGATAGTACCATTATTGGTTCTAATACAATTGACTATCAAGTAGTCGAAAAATACAATGTAATGCAAATTGATTTGCAAGAGCCGATGCAAATTACCAAAATTGTACAAGACGGCATCAACCTAAAGTACCAAAGGGAAGGTAATGTCTATCATGTGTATTTGGTAGCCAATCAAAGTAAAGGAGAAAAGAAACAGCTTTTTATTTTTTATGGAGGAAAGCCAAAAATAGCCGTTAATCCGCCTTGGGATGGAGGAATCACTTGGAAGAAAGATGAAAATGGGAAATCGTTTATAGCCTCTTCTTGTCAGGGTTTGGGAGCTAGTGTTTGGTGGCCTAACAAAGACCACATGTACGATGAAGCCGAATCCATGTTGATTAGTGTGAATGTTCCAAAAGGCCTAATGGATATTTCCAATGGACGTTTGATAAGCACAAAACAATTAAAAGACAATACGACAACTTACACTTGGCAAGTAACCAATCCGATTAATAACTACGGGGTAAATATTAATATTGGTGATTATGTAGCTTTTTCAGAAAAATACAAGGGAGAAAAAGGAGATTTAGATTGTCAATATTATGTGTTGCGAAATAATTTGGCTAAAGCCAAAAAACAATTTCAAGATGTTCCTAAAATGCTCAAAGCTTTCGAACATTGGTTTGGTCCTTATCCTTTTTATGAAGATAGTTATAAATTGGTTGAAGTGCCGTATTTAGGTATGGAACATCAAAGTAGTGTTACCTATGGGAATGGTTATAAAAACGGTTATCGCGGACGTGATTTAAGCGTTACTGGTTGGGGATTAAAATTCGATTTTATCATTATTCATGAGTCGGGACACGAGTGGTTTGCTAATAATATCACGTACAAAGACATTGCCGATATGTGGATTCATGAAAGTTTTACCAACTATTCTGAAAGTTTGTTTGTAGAATACTATTATGGCAAGGAAGCCGGAGCGGCGTACGTTCGTGGTACCCGAAAAAATATTCGAAATGACCAACCCATTATTGGTCAATATGATGTGAATAACGAAGGCTCTGGCGATATGTATTACAAAGGAGGTAATATGTTGCATACCATTCGTCAAATCATCAATAATGACGAAAAATGGAGAGAAATCCTTAGAGGTTTGAACAGTACTTTTTATCACCAAACAGTAACAACCAAACAAATTGAAAACTACATTAGTGAACAAGCTGGAATTGACTTAACGCCAGTTTTTAATCAATATTTGAGAGATACACGAGTGCCTACCTTGGAGTATTATTTCAAAGAAAAGCAATTGACCTACCGTTGGATCAATTGTGTAGATGCATTTACTATGCCAGTTCAAGTTGATTTAAATGGAGAATCATTGCGAATTCAGCCTACAAAGGAATGGAAAGTAATCACTGTAGCTACTACCAACTCAAAATTGACCATTGATGCTAATTATTATGTAGCAGGATTGGATAGTACGAACTAAAAATCTACTTCTTTTTAAACTCCAAAGGATTTTCACCAACGACTTTTTTGAAGATACGATTGAAATACGATACGCTTTCAAATCCGCATTCGTAACAAGTTTCTGTTACATTTTTATCTTCTTTTAAAAGGCGTTTGGCTTGTTCAATTCGGTATTGATTTAAGAATTCAATAAAAGTCAGTCGCGTCATTTTCTTAAAATACCGACAAAAAGCCGCTTTAGATAAATGGGTGAGTTGCGCCATTTCTTCAATAGTAATAGTGCGCTGAAAATTTTTTTCGATAAAAGTATAGACTACTTTGAGTCGGGATTGCTCTTTATTATTATAGAAATTCTCAAAAGGAAGTTCGTGTAAAAAAGTCATTTCCTCAGAAGTTGCAAGCGTTTGAAACAATGACAATACTGCTATAAATTGTTCAAAATGTGGTAATAAATGAATGGTTTTTAATTGTTTTCCAATAGTGGATTTGGTGTTCCCGTGAAAGCAAATTACTTTTTTAGCATTTTCAAATAGTTGCTGAATCGCTGCCAGTTCTGGAGTTGAAGCAAAATCATTTTTAAAAAAATCGGCTTTGATTTGCAGTACTACTTTTTCGTATTCAGCTCTAATTCCGTAATCAAAGTTCAAATGTGGAATATTAGAACCAATAAAAACCAAATCACTCCCTTCAAATTGTCCCACATGATTTCCAACCCGTCTAGTTCCTTGGGGAGCTTCTATAAAAGTCAATTCAAATTCAGGATGAAAATGCCAATAATAAAAATTGTTCAATTTTGGGTTGACCAAAATTCGGAACGAACTTCCCGCTAAGCGTTTAATATCTTCGAGTACGATTTTCATATATTTTCTTTGTTTGCAATATAAATGTACTATTATACAGTTTAATACCCAACAAAAAGTCAATATAGTACAAATTATGGTAAATTTTGTGATAATTCAACTACTCAATTTCTACTAATTTTGGATTATCAAATTAACTAAACCTTTAAACATGGAAAATATAAACCAAACGATGACTCCTACCATGACGCCAACGATGGCGACTAACGCACACAAAGATATTCCTGGAAATCCATCGGTAGCCAAATCAAGTGTGCAAAAACTAAATGATCGTTCTAACGGCAAACCACTTCGTTTATTAACTGAAGAGCAATGGAATTTCTGGATAACCAATGGGTATATTGTGATCAAAAATGCCGTACCAAAAGAAAATGCAGAACGATTGGCTAATTTTATTTGGGAATTTGAAGAGAAAGATCCCAATGACCCAACTACTTGGTATGCACCCCCAAGGGCAGAAATGCAAATGAAAGAATTAACTAATAGCGGAATGGTGGAATTGTACAATCACCAATACCAATGGGATAATCGCCAGATGCAAAAAGTTTATGATGCTTTTGTTGATGTTTGGGGAACAGAAAAATTATGGGTTACCATTGATAGAGCCAATTTGAATTTTCCGGTTCGTCCAGACCATGAATTCAAAGGATTCATCCATTGGGACTACGATCCTGAAACAAAACCACAAAATGTGCAAGGTGTTCTGGCATTAGTTGATACAACAGATGAAAATATGGGCGGTTTTCAATGTATTCCTGAATTGTTCCGTACCTATGATACTTGGAAATTAACTCAACCCGAAGACAGACATCGTTTTCAACCTGATATTACAGGATTTGAAGATCAATTAGTGAAAGTGAAAATGGAAGCGGGAGATTTATTAATTTTTAATAGTTTGCAACCTCACGGAATTCGCCCTAATTTAACTCAAGACAAAGTGCGTGTAGCGCAATATATTTCAATGATGCCTGCAGAAGAAGATAA
>CAZOHO010000047.1:0-13475 GCA_964579755.1 uncultured Flavobacterium sp. | reverse complement strand
AAATACATTTCGGTAATTGAAATTGTGAATCCAATGCACCGAATGTGGAGTGATGGTCGATGGAATAAGTTGACTATGGCGCACGGTTGCTATTGGGGAAAATGTACTTTTTGTGACATTTCTTTAGATTACATTAAAATCTACGAACCTATTGCTGCCGGAATTTTGTGTGACCGAATGGAAGAAATGGTTGATCAAACGGGTCAGACAGGTTTTCATTTTGTGGACGAAGCAGCACCTCCCGCTTTAATGCGAGAGCTTGCCTTAGAAATTTTGCGACGTAAATTAGCGGTGACTTGGTGGACTAATATTCGTTTTGAGAAAAGCTTTACCAAAGAGTTGTGTTTGTTGTTAAAAGCTTCGGGTTGTATTGCCGTTTCGGGCGGACTAGAAGTAGCATCTGACCGATTATTACAATTAATTGATAAAGGAGTAACGGTAGAGCAAGTAGCTAAAGTAACGCGCAATTTTACCGAAGCCGGAGTTATGGTTCATGCTTATTTAATGTATGGTTATCCTACACAAACTATTCAAGAAACGGTAGATAGTTTAGAAATGGTTCGCCAATTGTTTGAAGCTGGCGTATTGCAATCTGGTTTTTGGCACCAATTTGCCATGACGGCACACAGCCCTGTGGGAATGTATCCGGAAAAATTTGGTGTAACTAAAGAAACAGATCTAATTGGCACTTTTGCTAATAATGACCTCAATTATATAGACAGTACAGGAATTGACCATGACCAATTTAGTTTTGGCTTAAAAAAATCATTGTTTAATTTTATGCACGGTATCTGCTTGGATTACGATTTGCAAGATTGGTTTGATTTTAAAATTCCCAAAACCACCATTCGTCCTGATTTTATTTATGATGCTTTAGAAGAAGAAACGAATTTTAATAGCAAACCTAATGCTAAAGTAGTTTGGTTAGGAGGAAAACCTACTGTAAGCAGTTTTACAAAAACAAAAAAAGGAAACTCTTGGAATATGATGAGTTTGATATTTCATGATAAAAAAGAAACGTTTGTTATTCAAACCAATCAAAAAGAAGGGGAGTGGCTTGTTAAGATTTTAGATATAATTTCGGTTTTCAATTCAAAAACAACTCAATTTCAAGAACTGAAAGCTGATTTTGAAAGCGAATTGGAGGACTTTGAATTGTTTTGGTATTCAAAATCGATGAATTCTTTAAAGGAATTTGGGCTGCTTAGTTTATAGTATTTTTATCTTTTTCTTCAAAAGTATATTAATTTAGCAAAGATATACGTAAAAATCTAAATAAAATTTAGATAAATAAATACATTTACAACCAATAAAAACATACACTTATGAGTATTGGTTATAAAGTAAATGTAAACGACACTTTCCATTTTGACATGGACCAAGAAAGTGTTTCGCAACTCGATTCGGTAAGTGTGGGATTGAATCAATTTCACATTTTAGACGAAAACGCTCCTTTTAAAGCGAGTATTATTGAGACTGAATTTAATCAAAAAAAGTATACTGTTGTCGTTAATGGGAACACTTATACTGTTGCTATTTCAAATCCTTTGGATATTCTAATTAAAGAAATGGGATTTGAGACCGGATTGGCTAAACAAGTCAACGCTATCAAAGCGCCTATGCCTGGATTGATTCTTGAAATTAGTGTAGTAGTAGGACAGGAAGTTAAAGAAAATGATAATTTAATTATTCTTGGTGCTATGAAGATGGAAAATAGTTTTTTGTCGCCTCGTGATGGTGTGATTAAAACTATTTCGGTAGCTGTTGGAGACGCTGTAGACAAAGGACAATTATTAATTGAATTCGAGTAAGTTATGAAGAAAATAGTAGTTGCCAATAGAGGTGAAATAGCCATTCGAGTAATGAAAACGGCTCGAAAAATGGGAATAAAAACAGTTGCAGTGTATTCTACAATAGATAGGAATGCACCACACGTAAAATATGCTGACGAAGCAGTTTGCATTGGAGAAGCGCCATCTAATCAGTCCTATTTATTAGGAAGCAAGATTATTGAAGTGGCTAAATCTTTAGGAGCAGATGCCATTCATCCAGGTTATGGTTTCTTGAGTGAAAATGCTGATTTTGCAGAAGAAGCCGAAAGAAACAATATCATTTTTATTGGGCCAAAATCCAAAGCGATCCGCATTATGGGAAGTAAATTAGCCGCTAAAGATGCGGTTAAAGACTACAATATTCCTATGGTCCCTGGTTATGACCAAGCGATTACAGATGTTGAAAAAGCAAAAGAAGTTGCGACAGCAATTGGATTTCCTATTTTGATCAAAGCCTCTGCAGGAGGTGGTGGAAAAGGTATGCGTGTGGTTGAGAAAGAAGCTGATTTTGAATCGCAAATGGACAGAGCGATTAGTGAGGCTATTTCAGCATTTGGAGATGGTTCTGTTTTTATTGAAAAATATGTAGCATCCCCACGACATATCGAAATTCAAGTAATGGCGGATAGTCACGGAAATATACTTTATCTTTTTGAAAGAGAGTGTAGCGTTCAAAGACGTCATCAGAAAGTAATAGAAGAAGCGCCTTCCTCAGTATTAACGCCAGAATTGCGCAAGCAAATGGGAGAAGCGGCTGTATTAGTAGCTAAATCATGTGATTATTTAGGAGCGGGAACTGTTGAGTTTTTATTGGACGAAAACAATAATTTCTATTTCCTTGAAATGAATACGCGTTTGCAAGTTGAGCATCCGGTAACTGAAATTATTACAGGAACGGATTTAGTGGAATTGCAAATTCGAGTAGCTCGTGGAGAAGTTTTGCCCATCCAACAAGAAGATTTAAAAATCAAAGGTCATGCGGTAGAATTGCGTGTGTATGCTGAAGATCCATTGAATGATTTCTTGCCAAGTGTAGGCCATTTAGATGTATATCAGTTACCTGTTGGAGAAGGAGTTCGTGTTGATAATGGTTTTGAGCAAGGAATGGACATTCCAATTTATTACGATCCGATGTTGTCTAAATTGATTACTTATGGAGCGACTCGTGAAGAAGCGATTCAAACCATGATTCAAGCCATTGATAACTATAAAATAGAAGGAGTTTCGACTACTTTGCCTTTTGGGAAATTTGTTTTTGAGCACGAAGCATTTCGTTCCGGGAATTTTGATACTCATTTTGTAAAGAAATATTATAGTGTTGAAAAACTAAAAGCTCAATCAGAAAAAGAGGCCAAAATCGCTGCTATGGTAGCGTTACAACAGTATTTTGAAGATCAAAAAATCGTACGCTTACCAATTCAATAAAGTATGGAATCTAAAATTAAAATCTTAAACGATAAAATTGCTGAAGCTCATTTGGGCGGAGGGAAGAATAGAATTGCAAAACAGCATTCAAATAAAAAATTAACGGCTAGAGAACGTATTGATTATTTGTTGGACGAAGGTTCGTTTGAAGAAATCGGAATGTTGGTTACACACCGTACAACCGATTTTGGCATCGAAAAAGAGGTCTATTTAGGTGATGGAGTTATTACTGGCTATGGAAATATTAATGGACGTTTAGTCTATGTTTTTGCGCAAGATTTTACTGTTTTTGGAGGTTCATTGTCTGAAACGCATGCCGAGAAAATTTGCAAAGTAATGGATATGGCATTAAAAGTGGGTTCGCCCATGATTGGATTGAATGATTCAGGTGGTGCACGTATTCAAGAGGGTGTCCGTTCATTAGGAGGTTATGCTGATATTTTTTACAGAAACGTTCAGTCTTCGGGAGTAATTCCGCAAATTTCGGCTATTATGGGGCCTTGTGCCGGGGGAGCGGTTTATTCGCCAGCGATGACAGATTTTACGATGATGGTGGAAGATACCAGCTATATGTTTGTTACAGGGCCTAATGTCGTTAAAACAGTAACCAATGAAACAGTAACTTCAGAAGAGTTAGGAGGGGCAAGTACTCATTCAACCAAATCTGGAGTGGCACATTGTACTTCGGCGAATGATGTAGAGTGTTTAGAAGATGTAAAACGATTATTGAGTTATTTACCTCAATCCAACAAAGAAAAACCTAAAAATCTTGCTTATGAGCTTAATGATGAAGTAAGAGAAAAATTATTGACTATAATTCCAGATAATTCAAACAAGCCGTATGATATGCACGAAGTAATTTCGGGTATTATTGACGAAGATTCGTTTTTTGAAATTCATAAAAACTTTGCAGAGAATATCATTGTAGGTTTTTCAAGAATTGGCGGCCGTAGTGTTGGTATTATTGCTAATCAACCTATGATTTTAGCTGGTGTATTGGATGTGAATTCATCGATCAAAGCAGCACGATTTACTCGTTTTTGCGATTGTTTCAATATTCCTTTATTGGTATTAGTCGATGTGCCGGGATTTTTACCTGGAACCGACCAAGAATGGAACGGAATTATTGTTCATGGGGCTAAATTGTTGTACGCTTTAAGTGAGGCTACGGTACCAAGAGTAACCGTAATTACACGAAAAGCCTATGGAGGTGCTTATGATGTGATGAACTCTAAACATATTGGTGCCGATATGAATTTTGCTTGGCCTACTGCCGAAATTGCGGTTATGGGTGCCAAAGGGGCTAGTGAGATTATCTTCAAAAAAGAAATTAGTGAAGCAGCTGATCCAGCTGCCAAATTATTAGAAAAAGAAGCTGAATACGCGGATTTATTTGCTAATCCTTATACCGCTGCACAAAGAGGATTTGTAGATGAGGTAATTTTACCACAAGATACTCGCAAAAAATTAATTAAAGCATTTGGCATGTTAGAAAATAAAGAAAGCGTACTACCAAAACGCAAACACGGTAATATTCCTTTGTAATGTTATAAAAATAGAAATTTACAACCACCTTAAATAAGGTGGTTTTTTTATAAATTAAAATAAATAGGGGGGTGTTGTTTGTTTTAATATAAAAAAATGTTTTAAAATCACCATTTTTATGTTATTAAAAATAAAATACCCTAAAAAAATGGGGGTATGTTATTTTTTTCTGTTATTAATGTCTTAATTAAACGGTGTTTTGAATTATGAATCTGTATTTTTTGCGAATATTATTTTGAATTTGATAAAACTGCTTAAAATATTGAATAAAATTTATGTTTTTCTCTTTTACGTTGATAAAAGTTGATAGTTTTGCTTCAAGAAAAAGAAATAATTCAGTCTAAAATTGAAGATGCCTTTATCTGATTTTAATAAACTGACTTGATTCAATTTCTTACAATAAATTAAATAATAAATTAAAATTGATTAAACATGAAAAAAGTAATTGCCATCTTAGCCTTAGTACTATCAAGTACATTTGCATTAGCACAAGACACTCCATTAGAAATTTCAGGATCTGCTGATGCGTATTGGAAATATGATTTCGCAAAAACAGCTAATATCCCAACAAGTTTTGCTACAGACCAGAACTCACTTTCTTTGGGTATGATTGATGTGGTTTTGAAAAAGAAAACAGGAAAAACTTCATTTGTAGGTGAGGTCTCTTTTGGACCTAGAGGAACTGGACAATCTATACCAGACGTTGATGGACAATCTTTCCACATACAAAATTTATATGCAACGTATGCTGCATCGGATAAATTAAGTTTAACAGCAGGGTATATGGGGACATTCATTGGGTATGAAGTAATTTCTCCTTTGGGTAACTTTCATTATTCAACTTCGTATTTGTTTACAACGGGTCCATTTCAAAATGCTGGAATAAAAGCAAATTATGCTGTATCCAGTAAAGTGGGGTTAATGGTTGGTTTATTTAATGATCAATGGAATGCCTATAAAGCTGTTCCGGAATTTGGATTGAATGCTTTTGGAGCGCAATTGTCAGTAACTCCAGCTGAAGGGTTAACGGCTTATTTAAATTTGTTGACAGGATCAGAAAGCGGTACTATTGTTGATTTGACTGCTGCTTATCAAGTATCTCCAAAATTCAAACTAGGTTTAAATGCAGCTGATTTTTCAGGACCAGTAAGTGGTACAGGTTATTCGGGAGTAGCACTTTATCCATCAGTTGCCATTTCAGACTCTTTTGGTTTGGGATTACGAGCAGAATCATTTAAGTCTAAAACTACCGATACCTCAGTATCAGCTTTTACATTATCAGCGAACTTAAAATCAGGTGGTTTGACTTTTATACCTGAATTTAGATTGGATAGTGCTTCTGAAGAAGATTTTTATACATCTAATGGGAATCCAACAAAATCAGCTTCTCAATTTGCTTTAGCAATGGTGTATGGTTTTTAATATAGAATAGATAAAGTTGTGTGTTAATTGTTTCAAAGAAACAATGTGTTTTAAATAGTAAGGAACTGCTCAGATGCAAATAGTGTTTGGGCAGTTTTTTTATCTGGAAATTATACTGATTAATAAGAGGTGTTATTGTTTTTTATAAATGGAATAAATAGTATTAATGGTTTTTTTATCTAATATATCATCTACTTCAGATTGAATGTAATGTAATTTAAAAGCTCTAATAGCTGATGGAAGTTTACGAGTGTCGTAACCAATAATTCGCAATCCTTGTTCAATATTGAAATTTTCAGGGGCTTCTTCTAAAACGGCATCAGGCCAATAACCAAATTCTAATTCAGCTAAATTTTTCCAAGGGAAGAAAGCGCTTGGGTCTGATTTTCGTGTAGGTGCAATATCAGAATGAGCAATTATGTTTTGGGTAGGAATATTATACTCTTTTTTTAATCGGGATAGCAAAGCCAAGAGACTGTTGATTTGTGTTTCAGAAAAAGGTTCGTTGCCGTTGTTATCCAATTCAATACCAATAGAAGCAGAATTAATATCGGTATTTTTTCCCCAACTGGCATTTCCTCCGTGCCAGGCTCTAAGGTAATCATTAAGCATTTGGACTACTGTACCATCATCACTAATAACGTAATGAGCGCTTACTTGTGTTTTTGTTAAGGTAAAAGTTTTTACTGTTTGTTGTAAAGAATCTTGAGCGGTGTGGTGAATTATAATAAAATTCGGTTTGCGAAGATTAAAATTAACAGTACTAATCCATTGTGGTTCAATTCCATTTTGCAAAGGGGTTGTATGAGTAATTGCAAGTGTTTTTTGGAATTTTTTCAGCTGTTTTTTATAGGATTTGTCGCTTAATCGATACGGATTAGAGCCGCATGAATAAATAGTTGTAACTACTAATAAATGAAACAAATATTTTTTCATAGTTTTCTAATTAGAATCTCTATCGTCTTTCTTTTTCTTTTTCGATTTTTTAGGATTTTTGGCGTCTTCCTGCATCGCTTTGTATTTGTCTTTTTGGCTTTGGGTCAATAATTGTTTGATTTTGGAATCGGTAAGTTCAGATAACGTCTGTATTTCTTTAACCTTGTCATCCTGACTAATTTCTTGCTTTATTATGGCACCTTGAGATTTGATGCTCTCTGTTAATATATGGGCAATAGCAATTTCTTGAAGTGCATCTAGTTTTAATTCTGGTTTTAATTGTTCCATAATTTTACCTACGGTAACTTCTACAGGGATTTCTTTTGGTTTTTCTTGGTGTTGATTCATACCTCCCATGCTTCCCATTTGACTCATTCTTCCACCGTATCCACCGTATCCGCTGCTATATCCTCCATAACCACCGCCGTACCCTCCATATTGTGCAAAAATGGTGTTACAAGCAAATAGTAAAAAAAGTATGCTAAAAATGTGAGGTTTATTTTTCATAAAAGATTAATTTAGAATCAAATATAATAAAAGATGTGTAATTTAAACAGGTTCTCCGTACAAATCAAATTCGGTTGCTTCAATGATTTTTATAGTAGCAAACTCTCCTGTTTTTAGATAATGTTGAGTAGCGTCAATTAATACTTCATTATCTACATCAGGGCTGTCAAATTCGGTACGACCCACAAAGTGACCGCCTTCTTTTCTATCAATGATACATTTGAAAGTTTGACCTACTTTTTCTTGGTTCAAATCCCAAGAAATTTGCGATTGCAATTCCATAATTTCGTTGGCACGTTCTTGTTTTACGGCATCTGGGACATCATCTTCTAATAAATAAGCGGAAGTGTTTTCTTCATGAGAATAAGCAAAACAGCCCATTCGATCAAACTTCATTTCCTGAACAAAATCTTTTAAGATTTCAAAATCTTCTTGAGTTTCGCCAGGATACCCCACAATCAAAGTGGTTCTAATAGCCATTCCAGGAACTGCAGCTCTAAAATCTTTCAATAATTGAGTCGTTTTTGCTTGAGTCGTTCCGCGTTTCATGGATTTTAAGATAGAATCAGAAATATGTTGCAACGGAATATCGATATAATTACAAATCTTTGGCTCACGTTTCATAATTTCCAGAACGTCCATTGGGAAACCGGTAGGAAAGGCATAGTGCAAACGAATCCATTCAATTCCTTCCACCTTAACCAAGGCTTCTAATAGCTCGGCTAGATTTCTTTTTTTATAAATGTCAAGACCATAATAGGTCAAATCTTGAGCAATCAAAATCAGTTCTTTCACACCATCTCGGGCTAAACCTTCAGCTTCTTTAACTAATTTTTCAATGGGTTGCGAAACATGTTTTCCTCTCATTAAAGGAATGGCGCAAAAACTGCAAGGCCTATCACAACCTTCTGCAATTTTTAAATAGGCATAATTTTTAGGAGTGGTAGTCAAACGTTCCCCTAATAATTCGTGCTTATAATCAGCTCCCAATGCTTTCAATAGTTGAGGTAATTCCGTAGTGCCAAAAAACTGATCCACATTAGGAATTTCTTTTTCCAAATCAGGACGATAACGCTCAGATAAACATCCAGTCACAAAAACTTTATCTACTAATCCACGCTCTTTTTTATCAGCATATTCTAAAATCATATTGACTGATTCTGCTTTGGCATTATCAATAAATCCGCATGTATTTATAACAATAATATTCCCTTCTTCGGCTTCAGGTGCTTCATGTTCAACATCTTTACCGCTGGCACGAAGTTGTCCCATTAAAACTTCACTGTCGTAAATGTTTTTAGAACATCCTAAGGTAATTACGTTGATTTTATTTTTCTTTACAGATTTCGTTCTCATAGTACTAAACTTTCAATAGTTTGAAAGGTGGACAAAATTACGTTTTTTATTTTTAGGAGCACAAATCTTTCTTGTTTTTATGACGTTTACTCCTGCTGTCCGTTATATCTTTTTAGATATACTTTGAGGGTTTTAGTATGTACTAAAAAATAATGTCGCTCCCATCAGGGTTAAAAAAACCATCTTGTTTTTCTTACAAGATGGTTTTAATATTTGAATTGAATCGATTATAGCTCAAATAGAAGCGTCAAAGTAACGGTACTGTTTTTGGTATTTATAGCAGCACCATCAGTAAGTCCTTGTTCAAAGAATCCTTGTTTGGTATCTCTTTTAAAAGTAGCGTAGGAAAGATCTAACTTAGTTCCTCCAAAATTATATCCAATTCCTCCAGAATATCCTGTTAAATCTCCAATAGTAGTTTTGTTTTTGTAAGGGCTTTGTTCTAAACGGTAGCCTCCTCTCAAACTCCAAACATCAATTTTATATTCTGCACCAAGACGCAATTCAGTTACATTATTTAATATTGAATTCATTTTACTGTTGAGTATTCTGTAGTATGGGTCGGAGTTTGGTTTAAATTGTATACTACTGTAATCTTTTATAGCATAATCAACACTAATTAATCCTTTTTTTCCAAATACATAGGCCATACTTCCTGTCCATTTACTTGGAGTTTGTAGTTTATAAGGTTCGTAATAATTAGTTATGTTTGGATTAACTACGTCAGGAGCTAATTCCTCTGATGTATTGGCGCTAACACCTATTAGTTTTTGGGTGAATTCATCATTTAGACGAAACCAAGTTGGTGATTCAAATGCAACACCAAGTCGGAGTTTTTTTGATAGCTTGGCAATTGCCCCAAGTTGAAATGAAAAGCCTGTTCCATATGTGAATAAGTCATTGTCAAATTGTATTCTTGAAACGGTGTAATTTGATGTTAACGGAGCTTCATTGTCTTCGTAAAAACGCGATGATTGTCTAAAATCTACAAAATGTGAATTTAAATTAACACCAATATATAACTTGTCTTTAAATGAAGTAGCAGCATTGAAAGACAACTTTCCGTTATAACCCTTGGTAGTAATAGTATTTTCTTGATAATAATTCCCTCCAGTTGGGACGTTAGAGGTGTAATTGGTATTTGTCGGATTATTATTTATAGGATTAATGATATAGCCTTGGTATCCCAAGAAAGCTTGTTGTGCTCCGTGACCTAATTCATCGTAATTGGAATTTTCTAAAACATTTAAAGGAATACCATTGGCATATGATAAAAAATAATTAGCAATTGAATTCGTAGGGTTGGTACCTGCGGAGTAAATCGAGTTGTTTAAAACATTTGTGTTTTCAAAGTTGATTGCAATTGAGAATTTTTTCCAGTCATTCAATTTATTTTGATTCTTAAAAACAAAGACGCCTCCAGCTTGATTTAAATCAAATGAACTATCTTTTACGTTTGTTGCATTGTCAAAAAAATTAGAATTATTATTTATAGATGTATTGTTTAAAGTAAATCCTAATTGATTGTTAGCAAAGATTGCAGAGCCTGCTGGATTTACGTTTATTGAAGATAAGTCACCTCCAAGCGCTCCAAAAGCACCACTCATTGCTCTAAAACGCGCTGTTCCAATTAGATTTTCTTGTGAATAACGTAAAGCGTCTCTAATTTCTTGCGCTTGAATGATATTAACTGTAATTATTGTTATGAGCAGTAGAATATATTTTTTCATAATTTAAGGTTTGAGATTTTAATATAATTAGTATTCAAAAGTAGAAAATTATCTTCCTCCGCGTCTTCCTCCACCATCAGATGATCTTCCTCCAGAATTTGATGAGTTTGTATCCATAGATCGAGAAGGAGTGTAGCTATCATTATTTGATGGCGTGTAAGATCTAGTCGAATTATTGTTTCTACTATTAGGGCGAACCGGAGTCAGATTAGAATCCCCAGATCTGTTTTCTCGTGATCTGCCTATATTGTTGTTTATGTAATTTTGATTTTGGAAATTATTTGAATTTCTGCTAAATGTTGGTGCAGAATTTGTTCGGTTATAAGAACTTCGAGTACTATAGATAGAAGATGAATTTTGAATTTCTCTTCGTCCAATTTGACTTCCTGAAGGATTTATTGTGTTGTGGTTAGAGCCTCTTCGACTAGAGTTATGACTGTAAGAGGTTCCTCTATAATAACTTCCTTGATATGGATAATAATTTTGGTAGCCCCAAAAATAATTTGGATAATAATTAAAACCATAGTAATTGTTATAACCCCAACCAATCATATAAGGATCATACCAATAATTATATGGGAAATAACCTCCGTAATATGGGTTTCTCCAACCAAAACCATAATTAGGATATCCAAAACCAAAAGATAAACCCCAATTATTTGGATAATAATTGATATTTATATCTTGAGAATTACTTCCCCAACTTGGGTAATTGGATTGATTGTCTTCGTTTTCTGAATTAGTGTAAGAAGAATAGCTGTCAATATCTGTAAACACTGAAGTAGTATCTTTAGAATCCTGAAGCGCTCCAAAATAATTTTGATAGGCTATTGCCGATTCCTGAGTGATAGCTCGTTTACGCATTCCGGCTTCAGTTGTGCCGTAAATTCCATCAGTATCATAATACGAACTATTTTGATAGGAACCACATGATGCAATTGATAATATACTTAAAAAACCAATTATAGAATTAAGAGAGGGCTTTGGGAAAGAAATAAAATTAGTTTTCATATCTGTAGGTTTTTTTATTGTTGCACATTACAAAAATAGTTAGTTTTGCCAAACTATTTAATTAATAGAGAAGAAAACAAAATTTGTGCCAAACTATATAATATGAGTAAGAACCTTACTACACGATCAGAAGATTATTCAAAATGGTATAATGAGCTAGTTGTTAAAGCTGATTTAGCCGAAAATTCAGGAGTTAGAGGATGTATGGTAATTAAACCGTATGGATATGCAATTTGGGAAAAAATGCAGGCAGAATTAGATCGAATGTTTAAAGAAACAGGACATCAAAATGCGTACTTTCCTTTATTTGTTCCTAAAAGTATGTTTGAGGCAGAGGAGACTAATGCAGAGGGGTTTGCTAAAGAGTGCGCTATCGTTACTCATTATAGATTGAAAACAGATGAAGATCGTCCTGGAAAATTAATGGTGGATCCTAATGCTAAATTAGAAGAAGAATTAATTGTTCGTCCTACAAGTGAGGCCATTATTTGGTCTACTTATAAAGGTTGGGTACAGTCGTATCGTGATTTACCATTATTGATTAATCAATGGGCAAATGTAGTGCGTTGGGAAATGAGAACGCGTTTGTTTTTAAGAACTGCCGAATTTTTATGGCAAGAAGGGCATACAGCTCACGCTACACGTCAAGAAGCCATTGAAGAGTCAGAAAAAATGATGAATGTGTACGCTGATTTCGTTCAGGATTTTATGGCGATTCCAGTTGTAAAAGGATTGAAAACAGAAACAGAACGTTTTGCAGGAGCTGATGAGACGTATTGTATTGAAGCCCTAATGCAAGACGGTAAGGCGTTACAAGCGGGAACGTCTCACTTTTTAGGTCAAAATTTTGCTAAAGCGTTTGATGTTAAGTTTGCTAATGCCGAAGGAAAACAAGAATATGTTTGGGGAACTTCTTGGGGGGTTTCAACTCGATTGATGGGAGCTTTGGTAATGACCCACTCTGATGATAATGGATTAGTTTTACCTCCAAATTTAGCTCCAATTCAAGTAGTAATTGTTCCTATATATAAGTCAGATGAAGAGCTAGAGAAAATTACTTCTGTAGTGAATGATTTGATGGTTCAATTCAAAAAGTTAAAAATTTCAGTGAAGTTTGATAACAGAACTACTCAGAAACCAGGATTCAAATTTGCTGAATGGGAATTAAAAGGAGTGCCGGTTCGTATTGCTGTGGGACCAAAAGATTTAGAAAACGGTACTTTTGAAGTAGCAAGAAGAGATACTTTAAGTAAAGAAGTGGTTGCAAAAGGCGGAATTGTAAATTATATCAATGACTTGTTAGAGACGATTCAGAATGATTTGTTCCAACGCGCATTCGATTACAGACAAAATCATATTACCGAAGTAAATTCTTTTGAAGAATTTAAAGAGGTATTAGAAAATAAAGGCGGATTTATTTCAGCACATTGGGATGGTACTCCGGAAACAGAAGAAAAAATCAAGGATTTAACTAAGGCTACCATTCGTTGTATCCCTTTAGATAGAGTAGAAGAGCAAGGAAAATGTATTTTTACAGGTGCAGAATCTGCTGGTAGAGTGTTATTTGCAAAAGCCTATTAAAAAAAATATTTTTTTTTCGCATCTACTCTTGTGCGTCTAAAAAATAGTTGTATTTTTGCATCCGCATTACAGAATTGAGGTCCGTTCGTCTATCGGTTAGGACGCCAGGTTTTCATCCTGGTAAGGGGGG